>NZ_JAXUDQ010000029.1:0-256836 GCF_034555295.1 Pseudomonas sp. N-137 | reverse complement strand
GCTCCATAGCTACAACGACTACCGGTCGCCGGTAGCCATGGAGAAACTGGCGGCGTGAAACCTTAACTGGTGTCCAGTTACTTGACCAGTTCAGCCTGCTCGCGATGACGGCGGCACAGCCAACCTCTTCAACATCTGAATCACCGCTATCGCGAGCAAGCTCGCTCCCACAGGAGATTCGGGGTGCAGACCTATCCGGCGCTCACCTCAGGGCAATGTGGGAGCGAGCCTGCTCGCGATGACGGCGGCACAGCCAACCTCTTCAACATCTGAATCACCGCTATCGCGAGCAAGCTCGCTCCCACAGGAGATTCGGGGTGCAGACCTATCCGGCGCTCACCTCAGGGCAATGTGGGAGCGAGCTTGCTCGCGATGACGGCGGCACAGCCAATATCTTCAACATCTGAATCACCGCTATCGCGAGCAAGCTCGGCTCCCACAGGGATTGCTGTGAATCAGCGTTTTTCCAGCTTGTCCGGCAATGGCGCGAACAGTGCCTCGATATCGTCGCTTTGCAGTTTCCAGTCTCCGGCCACGCGCCCGTCCAATACGCCGGCTGCGAGGTCGGATTTTTCCTTCTGCAGCAGCTGAATCTTCTCTTCCACCGTGCCTCGGGCAATCATTTTGTAGACGAACACCGGCTTCTCCTGGCCGATGCGATAGGCGCGGTCGGTCGCCTGGTTTTCGGTGGCGGGGTTCCACCATGGATCGTAGTGGATCACCGTGTCCGCCTCGGTGAGGTTCAGGCCTACGCCGCCGGCTTTCAGGCTGATCAGAAAGATCTGACGCTTGCCGCTCTGGAATTCCTTGACCGGCGTACGTCGGTCCCGGGTCTGGCCGGTCAGGATGGCGTAATCGACGCCGCGTTTCTTCAGTTCGTCTTCGATCAGCGACAGCATCGATGTGAACTGAGAAAACAGCAGCACCCGGCGACCTTCTTCAAACAGCTCTTCGAGCATCTCCATCAGGCTGTCGAGCTTGCCCGAGGTGCTGCCGCGGGCAGGCAGGGCGGCATCGTTGAGCAGGCGCAGATCACAACAGACCTGGCGCAGCTTGAGCAGCGCCTCGAGAATGATGATCTGGCTGCGAGCCACGCCTTTGCGGGTGATCTCGTCGCGTACCTTCTTGTCCATGGCCAGGCGCATGGTTTCGTAGACGTCCCGCTGGGCATCGCTGAGCTCGACCCAATGAATGATCTCGGTCTTGGGTGGCAGTTCTGTCGCCACTTGCTCCTTGGTCCGGCGCAGCAGAAAAGGTTTTATCCGACCGTTGAGGTGCTGCAGTCGCACATCGCTGCCGCGCTTTTCAATCGGCACGCGGTAGTCGCGGTTGAAGCTCTTGACGTCCCCGAGCCATCCCGGCAGCAGGAAGTGGAACAACGACCACAATTCACCCAGGTGGTTTTCCAGCGGCGTGCCGGACAGGCACAGCCGCTGGCGGGCGTTGAGTTCGCGGGCGGCCTCGGCGGCTTTGCTGTTCGGGTTCTTGATGTACTGGGCTTCATCGAGGATCAGCACATGCAACGGCTGCTCCGCCAGGCGCTCGACATCTTTGGGCAATAGCGCATAGGTGGTGAGGACCAGGTCGTAATCGTTCAGCCGGTCAAAGTGCTTCTTGCGCCCGGCGCCGTACAAGGCCAATACCTTGAGTTGCGGGGTGAAGTGGGCGGCCTCGTCGAGCCAGTTGGGGATCAGGCTGGTGGGCATGACCACCATGCAAGGGCGGTCGAGGCGCCCGGCGTTTTTTTCGCTGAGGATGTGCGCCAGGGTTTGCAGGGTTTTGCCCAGGCCCATGTCGTCCGCGAGGATGCCGCCGACTTCCAGCTGCCTGAGCGATTGCATCCAGCTCAAACCTTCGAGCTGATAAGGCCGCAGCGTGGCGTTCAGGCCTTCTGGCGCGGTGCTGGTGAAGTCCTTGATGTCCCGCAGGCGTTGGGCCAGGCCACGAATGTGCTCGCCGCCTTCCCAGCGCAAGGGCATGTCTTGCAGCGGGTTCAGGCGCAGGGCATCCGCGCTGTTCAAGCGCAGTTTGGTGGTGCCCGGTTCTTGCAGGTAAAACTCGCCCAGGGTGGCCAGCACCGGTTTCAGCCGGCCATAGGGCAGGGCCACTTGCTGCGGGCCGAACTCGGAGTTCGGGCGGTTAGGCAAGTTGACCAGAATGAGTTCGTCATCGCGGCGCCTGGCCAGGCGTTCCGGGTTGAACAGCTCGATGTGCGAACGCATCAGGTTCAGCAGAATCGGCAGCAGGCTCAATCGCTCACCGTTGACGATGATCCCCAGTTCCAGATCGAACCAGTCCCGTTCCGGCGTTTCTTCGACCGTGGCGTACCATTCGTCCACCGCCGTCAGGTCGAAACCGAAATCTTCGTCGATCTGCAACTCCCAGCCCTGGCTACGCAGTTTCGGCAGATCGTTGAGGGTGAACGTCAGCCACGCACTGTCGTTGACCATCTCGTACAGTTCACCGGCGCTTTCGGGCAGGGCCTTGCTTTGTCGGGTTGCGATTTTGAAGCCGAGGATTCGAAGCTGTTCGCGGTAGGACTGCTCCACTTCTGTCTGGCGTTTTATCCGCAGCGTCTGTGTGTCCTGGCGAATCAGTACGTCAGTGTTGCGCTGGCCGCTGACGTATTCGTCCAGGTAGCTGAAAGACAGGGCGGCGCGGTGCTGGATGTAGCGCTGCATCTTGCCATTGCGCGGCTCGAAAGCGCTGAACTCGATGCTCGCCAGCCACAGCCGCGGCATTGGTTGGACGTTGTCCACCAGCACTTGCGGCGGGGCCTTGGGGCTGCGGTTTTCCAGCACGGCCTGGAGTTTCTCCAGCAACTGCGCGTCTTTCTCGGCGGCCGGGTAGGCCAGGGTTTCCTGGACTTGCAGCAGCACCGCCGCGCAGTGCTTGCAGTTGATGCGCACCGGGCAGGTACAGGCGGCTTCAAGCAGAATCAACGTGCCTTTGGCTGATTCTTTCAGACGAATCGTCTGGCGGTAAACGTTACCCCCAGAGCCTTCACAACTGGCGGTGATGGTGCTGTCGCCAGCCTCGACGATCCTGACGCGGTTTTCCAGCGCGTAACGGCGCCCGCGCTCCAGGCTCTGTTCCTTGAATCGATTGACCCAGGAGGGTGCCAGGGGTTTGCTCAGGGGCGAGGGCATAGGCGCGCCGATCAGTCCGGAATGACGTCAGGCGCCTGCCGTGGCGCAGGCGCAGTCAGCGAGGTGATTTTGATCAGCAGGCCGAGGTGGCCGTTGTCGAGGAAATTCAACTGGCCATTTTTGGTATGGCTCTGCTGTTTGAGGCGTTCGCTGGAAGTGACCAGGCCATTGGTGTCGATCTGGTTGATCCAGAAGTCGGCGTCCACGTCGGTAAACCGCCCCAGTTTCAGTTCCAGGGTTCCTTCGATGGGAAACTGGCCGAACTGTTCTACGCCATCACTGACGGCGATTCGGCTGCCCTGTTCGCCCAGGTTCTGCTGCCAGGCTTTGTGCATCAGCACCGTGTACTGGCCGCTGGCGTTGAGTTTTTCCACGATGTGACCCAATGCAGGCGTGCGCTGGCTCTTCGCGTCCAGGCGTTGCGCGCCCGCGTCCCAGTCCTCCGGTGCGGCGCGGCTGACAATCGCCGGTTCGGCGTTCTGGCGCATCAGGATCATTTCAACCTGATACAGGTCATCGGCAAACGCCAGGGGAGCGACCAGGGTCATCAACAAGGTCAGTGAGCGAAACAGGCGCATGGGGCGTCCTTCAAGCAGGGGTCGGAGTGAGGCGCTCGAACAGCGCTTCTACGGTATTGAAACGCTCTTCCGGGCGTTCCATGGGCACCATGAATTTGAACATCGTGGCACCTTCGAACTTGTAGCGTTTGGGCTGGCCCTGGATCAGCTTGATCAGTACCAGCGGGTCGACCGGCGTCTGGGCTTCGAACTCGATACGACCGCCATTGGGGCCGCCGTCGACTTTCTTGATGCCCAGTTGCTCGGCCTTGAGCTTGAGCCAGGTGGTACGCACCAGGTTCTTGGTTGGCTCCGGCAGCAGGCCGAAGCGGTCGATCATCTCCACTTGCAGGTCCTTGAGGCCTTCTTCGTCAGTGGCCGAGGCGATGCGTTTGTAGAGGATCAGCCGTGCGTGGACATCCGGCAGGTAGTCTTCCGGGATCAGCGCCGGCACCCGCAGATTGATTTCCGGCCCGCCGCCCAACGGTTGGTCGAGGTTCGGTTGCTCACCCTTGCGGATCGACTTGACCGCCCGTTCGAGCATTTCCATGTACAGGGTGAAACCCACGGCCTGGATCTGGCCGCTCTGGCCGTCGCCCAGCAACTCGCCTGCACCGCGGATTTCCAGGTCGTTGGTGGCCAGCACGAAACCGGCGCCCAGGTCCTGGGTGTTGGCGATGGCTTCCAGGCGCTTTTCCGCGTCCGGGGTGATCTGCTGGCGCGGTGGCGTCAACAGGTAGGCGTAGGCCTGGTGGTGACTGCGCCCGACTCGACCGCGCAACTGGTGCAACTGGGCCAGGCCGAATTTGTCGGCGCGCTCGATGATGATGGTGTTGGCGCTCGGCACATCGATGCCGGTCTCGATGATGGTCGAGGCGATCAGCACGTTGAAGCGCTTGTGGTAGAAATCGCTCATCACCTGTTCGAGTTCACGTTCGCGCATCTGCCCGTGGCCGATGCCGATGCGGGCTTCCGGCACCAGCTCGGCCAGGTCGGCGGCGCATTTCTCGATGGTCTTGACGTCGTTGTGCAGGTAATAGACCTGGCCGCCACGCAGCAACTCGCGCAGCAGGGCTTCCTTGATCGTGCTTTTGTTCTGCTCCATGACGAAGGTGCGCACCGACAGGCGACGGGCCGGCGGCGTGGCGATGATCGACAGGTCACGCATGCCCGACACCGCCATGTTCAGCGTGCGCGGGATCGGTGTGGCCGTCAGGGTCAGGATGTCGACCTCGCTGCGCAGGGCCTTGAGCTGTTCTTTCTGGCGCACGCCAAAGCGGTGCTCTTCGTCGATGATCACCAGCCCCAGGTTTTTGATCTTCACATCGTCCTGCAGCAGTTTGTGCGTGCCGATGACGATGTCGATCTTGCCCTCGGCCAGATCGGCCACCGCCGCGTTCACTTCCTTGGTGGACTTGAAGCGGCTCATCACCTCCACGGTCACCGGCCAGTCGGCGAAGCGGTCGCGGAAACTGTTGTAGTGCTGCTGGGCAAGCAGGGTGGTGGGCACCAGGATTGCCACCTGCTTGCCGCCGTGCACGGCAATGAATGCGGCGCGCATCGCCACTTCGGTCTTGCCGAAACCGACATCGCCGCACACCAGCCGGTCCATCGGTTTGGGCGCGAGCATGTCAGCACGCACGGCCTCGATGGTGGTTTGCTGGTCGACGGTTTCCTCGAAGGGGAACCCGGCGCTGAAGGTTTCGTAGTCGGCTTTCGGGTCGGCGAAGGCGTAGCCCTCGCGGGCGGCGCGACGGGCATAGATGTCCAGCAACTCGGCGGCCACGTCGCGCACCTGTTCGGCGGCCTTGCGCTTGGCTTTCTGCCAGGTTTCCGAACCCAGCCGATGCAGCGGCGCCAGGGCGTCGTCGCTACCGGTGTAGCGGGCGATCAGGTGCAGGTTAGCCACCGGCACGTAGAGCTTGGCACCCTCGGCGTATTCAAGGGTGAGGAACTCGGCGGCCTGGTTGTCGATTTCCAGGGTCGCCAGGCCCAGGTAGCGGCCTACGCCGTGGTCGATGTGCACTACTGGCGCGCCTTCGCGCAGCTCGGTGAGGTTCTTGATGACCGCGTCGTTGGCGGCGTCGGCACGTTTCTCGCGACGCCGACGCTGCATGACGCGCTGGCCGAACAATGGGCTTTCGGCCACCAGCGCCAGGGCCGGGTCTTCCAGGACAAGGCCGTCGTTCAGCGGCGCGATAGTAATCGCCAGGCGGTCTTTGCCGGCGACGAAGTCTGGCCAGCTATCGACGGTTTTCGGCCTCAGCTTCAGGCGTTCAAGCAGTTCCAGCAGCACTTCACGGCGACCGGCGGATTCGGCGGTGAACAGCACGCGGCCGGGGAAACCGTCGAGAAAACCGGCCAGGGCCGCCAATGGCTGCGTGGCCTTGGCTTCGATCGCCAGGTCCGGCAAGGCCTTGGCCGGGAAGCGTTCGCGGCCGACGCCAGTTTCCACGTCCTGCTGGCTTGCCACCACGCGTGGCCAGTTCTTGAGCCGGGCAAAGCAGTCTTCCACCGGCAGGAACAGCTCGGCCGGTGGCAATAAAGGCCGGGAAGGATCGACGCGGCGCTCTTCGTAGCGATTGCGCACATCGTTCCAGAAGTTTTCCGCCGCCTGCTCGATGCCGGGCAGGGAAAACACCTGAGTGTCCTGGGGCAGGTAATCAAACAGGGTGGAGGTTTCTTCGAAAAACAGCGGCAGGTAGTACTCGATACCGGCGGGAGTGATCCCGCTGCTCAGGTCCTGGAAGATCGGGCAGCGACGGAAATCCACATCGAAACGTTCGCGAAAGCGCGCCTTGAAGCGGGTCACGGCGTCTTTTTGCAGCGGGAATTCCTTGGCCGGCAGCAGGCGCACCGACTGTACTTTGTCGATGGAGCGTTGGTTTTCCGGGTCGAAGGTGCGCAGGGTTTCGATTTCGTCATCGAACAGGTCGATGCGGTAAGGCAACTTGCTGCCCATCGGGAACAGATCGATCAGCGCGCCGCGTACCGCGAACTCGCCGTGCTCGTACACCGTGTCGACGCAACGATAGCCACTGGCTTCAAGACGGCTGCGCATTTGCTCGACGTCGAGCTTCTGGCCGATGTCCAGCACCAGGCTGCTGCCGAGCAAAAACTGGGTCGGTGCCAGACGATGTAGGGCCGTGGTGATCGGCACTACCAAAACGCCATGACTGAGCTCCGGCAATCGATAAAGGCTGGCGATTCGCTGGGAAATGATGTCCTGGTGGGGCGAAAACAGATCGTAGGGCAGGGTTTCCCAGTCCGGGAAATGCAGCACAGGCAAATCCGGGGCGAAGAAACTCAGTTCCTGTTCGAGCCGCTCGGCGCTTTGGCTGTCGGCGGTCAGCAGCAGGGTAAAGCGCTTTGCAGCGCTGGCAGCCTCGGCAATGGCCAGGCTCAGGGCGGCACCGGGCAGGTTGCCCCAGTGCTGTTTACCTGCCGCGGCAGGGAGAAGCGGGAGACGCAGAACGGGCACGGAAGGTTGAGCTCCAGCGTTGCGACAAAGTCGGCAATTGTAGCGGGGGAAGGGGGCAGCTGTCAGTCGCAGACTACCCTGGCGAACAGGAAAACCACGGTGCGACAGGCGCGCATTGCTCCGCCGAAGAGTCGGCGGCATAATGTAGCCCCTTTTTTCAGCCCCTACATGTGGAAGGTTCCCGTGACTCAGAAGCCCGACCAGTGTCTTGGTGAATGGATCGATCGTGAAGCACTCGCAGAAGCGATGATCCCTCTCATCGGTCAGCTCTACCGCAATAACAACGTGGTGAGCTCGATCTATGGCCGCAGCCTGATCAACCAGTCTGTCATCGCGATTCTCAAGGCTCACCGCTTTGCTCGCCACCGTTCTTCCGACGACAGCGAACTCTCCGTCCACGAAACATTCCCTCTGCTCAAGGCCATGAGCGAGCTCAAGCTCGGCGCGGCTTCGGTGGACCTGGGCAAGCTGGCGTTCAAATTCCGTAACGAGGGCAATGGCCGTAGCGCCGAGCAGTTCGTTCGCGAAGAGATGGCTGATGTGGTTGGCCAGCAAAACGTTTCGGCACGCAAAGGCACCGACGTCGTGCTCTACGGCTTCGGTCGTATCGGTCGTCTGCTGGCGCGCATCCTGATCGAGAAAACCGGTGGTGGCGATGGTTTGCGCCTGCGTGCCATCGTGGTGCGCAAAGGCGCGGAGAACGACCTGACCAAGCGCGCCAGCCTGCTGCGTCGCGATTCGGTCCATGGTTCGTTCAACGGCACCATTACCATCGACGAAGAAAACAACACCATCACGGCCAACGGTAACCTGATCCAGGTGATCTACGCGAAGAACCCGACCGAGGTGGATTACACCCAGTACGGCATCAAGGACGCACTGCTGGTGGACAACACCGGTGTATGGCGTGACGCCGATGGTCTGGGCCAGCACCTGGCATGCCCGGGTGTCGACCGCGTTGTTCTGACCGCACCTGGCAAGGGCAAGCTCAAGAACATCGTTCACGGCATCAACCACAACGAAATCACCGCTGACGACAAGATCGTCTCCGCCGCTTCGTGCACCACCAACGCCATCGTGCCGGTGCTCAAGGCTGTGAACGACAAGTTCGGCATCATCAACGGTCACGTTGAAACCGTTCACTCGTACACCAACGACCAGAACCTGATCGACAACTTCCACAAAGGCGACCGTCGTGGCCGCAGCGCCGCGCTGAACATGGTGATCACCGAGACCGGTGCCGCCACCGCTGCTGCCAAGGCTTTGCCTGAGCTGGCCGGCAAGCTGACCGGCAACGCGATCCGTGTACCGACGCCGAACGTGTCGATGGCCATCCTCAACCTGAACCTTGAGAAAGCCGCCACCCGTGAAGAGATGAACGAGTACCTGCGCTATATGGCGCTGCACTCCGACCTGCACAAGCAGATCGATTTCGTCAATTCCCAGGAAGTGGTGTCCACCGACTTCGTTGGCTCGCGCCATGCCGGCGTGGTCGACGCTGAAGCGACCATCGTTCAGGATAACCGCGTTGTGCTGTACGTCTGGTACGACAACGAGTTCGGTTATAGCTGCCAGGTCGTTCGCGTGATGGAAGACATGGCCGGTGTAAACCCGCCAGCATTCCCGCGCTAAGCCTTAGCTGCACATGAAAACGCCCCGACTTGTCGGGGCGTTTTTTTTTCTGGCTTTTCTGTCGCCTGGGCTGGCCTCATCGCGAGCAGGCTCGCTCCCACATTGGAGCGCGTAAATCCCTGTGGGAGCGAGCCTGCTCGCGATAGCAATCTGTCAGGCACCGCTCGCCGCTAATGCCTGCGCAGTCCGCAGTTCATGACGATTACCCCTGAACAACACCAGGGTAGCAATCAACCCCAGCACTGCCGCGCCACTGAGCCAGATCCCTGGCGCGGCCTTGTTGCCTAGCACATGAATCAGATAAGTACAGGCCGCTGGCGTAAACCCGCCGAAGGTCGCTGTTGCCAGGCTGTAGGCCAGGGAGAAACCGGTGGTGCGCACTTCCAGCGGCATGATTTCCGTCAAGGCGACTACCATGGCACCGTTGTACGATCCATACAGGAACGACAACCACAACTCCACGATCAGCAAATGGCTGAAGCTGGGGTTCGCCACCAGCCAGGACAGCGCCGGATATGCCGTGAGGATCGCCAGAATCGTCGCTCCCAGCAGCAAGGGCTTGCGTCCGATCTTGTCGGAAAATGCGCCCATCACCGGCAGCCAGAAGAAGTTCGACAGCCCGATGCATACCGTCACCAGCAACGCATCCAGGTCCGACAGGTTCAGTTCGGCTTTACCGAAGGTCGGCGTGTACGCCGTGATCAGGTAAAACGACACCGTGGTCATCACCACCAGCGCCATGCCCGCCAGGACGATGCCGAAGTTCTGACCGATGGAACGGATGATTTGCGACAGGGTAGGGCGATGTTTTCTCGCCTGGAATTCAGGTGTTTCTTCCAAGGAGCGACGGATCACGAATATCACCGGCACGATCATGCAACCCACCAGAAACGGCACGCGCCAGCCCCATTCGCCCATCTCCTGGGGACTCAGCCAGTGATTGAGGCCAACGCCCAGCAGGCCGGCAAACACGACGGCGGCCTGTTGACTGGCGGATTGCCAACTGACAAAGAAGCCCTTGCGCCCCGGCGTGGAAATTTCCGCCAGATACACCGATACGCCGCCCAGCTCAACCCCGGCGGAAAAGCCCTGCAGCAATCGCCCCAGCAGCACCAGCAGCGGTGCCGCCACGCCGAGGGTGGTGTAACCCGGCACACAAGCGATCAGCACGGTGCCGGCGGCCATCATCGCCAAGGTGATGATCAAGCCTTTGCGGCGGCCGTGCCGGTCGATGTAGGCCCCGAGAAAAATCGCCCCCAGCGGGCGCATCAAGAACCCGGCGCCAAATGTGGCCAGGGACAGCATCAGCGAGGCGAAAGCACTGTCGGTCGGGAAGAACGTCTTGGCAATGGCCGTGGCGTAGAAGCCATAGACCATGAAGTCGAACATCTCCAGGAAGTTGCCGCTGACAACGCGAAAGATCGCCTTGCCGTTGCTGGTGTTGGAAGGCATGGGTAGGTACTCGTTCTGGTAAATCTTGTATGAAGGTGCTGTTCCTGTGGAAGCCCGTGGGAGCAAAGCTTGCTCGCGATGCAGGCGACACGGTTCAGTTGCAAGACCCGCGTTATCGTTCGTCGCGAGCAAGCTTTGCTCCCACAGTTTTTTTGCATCTGGACTGAAGGGCGCTGAAGCCCATAATGGCCGGCGCGGTTTCGAGGGGGGATGAAGATTTGTTAACTGGACGATGGATGGGGCTTGTGGTGCTGGTCGGCGTGTTGTCCGGTTGCGGCAACGGCGACACCCTGGAGCGCTTCGACGGCCCGACCATGGGCAGCCACTATTCGATTCAGTACGTCAGGCATTCCGCCGCGCCTGCACCGAAAGCGGTGCGGGCCGAGGTGGAAAGCATCCTCGCCGAAGTGGATCGACAGTTCTCGACCTATCGCAGCGATTCGGACATCGAACGGTTCAATGCGTTGCCGGCCAATAGCTGCCAGATCATGCCTGGCCCTGTCCTGGAGTTGATCCGCGTGGGTGAGCAGTTGTCCTCCCAAAGCGACGGCTCTTTCGATCTGACGGTGGAGCCGCTGCTCAACCTGTGGGGTTTCGGTCCCCAGTCCCGAGCAGAGAAAGTACCGACCGCAGAAGCCCTGGCCCAGGTGCGCCAACGCGTCGGGCATGCTCATCTGCGCATCGACGGCGACCGCTTGTGCAAAGACGCCGCGGTGGAAGTCGATTTCAACAGTATCGCCGCCGGTTATGCCGTCGACCGCATCGCCAGCCGGCTCAAGGCCTTGGGCATCGACAGCTATCTGGCCGAGGTCACGGGCGAACTCAAGGCCGCCGGACGCAAACCCGATGGTGCCGCCTGGCGTATCGCCCTGGAAGAACCCCGGGACGACCGGCGGGTGGCTGAGCGCGTTATCGAGGTCAACGGCTACGGGGTTTCCACCTCGGGCGACTACCGTAAATATTTCGAACAGGGCGGCAGACGTTATTCCCACACCTTTGATGCGCGTACCGGTACGCCGGTCCTACACAACCTGGCGTCAGTCACGGTGATTCATCCTTCGGCGTTGATGGCCGATGGACTATCGACGCTGTTGCTGATTCTCGGTCCTGAACGGGGTTGGGACTATGCCGAAAAATACGGTGTCGGGGTATTTTTCGTATTGCGGGACAATGACCGTTTTATTGTTCGCACCAATGATGAGTTTGAACGGATCAGTCGCGGAAAAACCCAATGATGACAGCGTTGTGAAAGCATACCTGTGGCGAAATAGCGCAGGCAAAACTAGCCTACGACGCGACCAAGGGGTAATGTGCGCGGCGTTGACGCTTCTATAGACTGTGGCCGGGCTCATGAACCGGCCCCAAATTGTTCCTTCATGTCGCTGGCCGGCATGATTTAGCCGTGGAGCCAAATGTGGCGCCGCGGCCTGTTCTGAGGAGTACGCATGGCTGTCTACAACTACGACGTGGTGGTATTGGGTTCCGGCCCGGCGGGAGAGGGCGCGGCAATGAACGCCGCCAAGGCAGGGCGCAAGGTCGCGATGGTCGACAGCCGTCGGCAGGTCGGTGGCAACTGCACCCACTTGGGCACCATCCCGTCCAAGGCCTTGCGTCACTCGGTCCGGCAGATCATGCAGTTCAACACCAACCCGATGTTCCGCGCCATCGGCGAGCCGCGCTGGTTCTCCTTCCCGGACGTGCTCAAGAGCGCCGAGAAGGTGATCTCCAAGCAAGTCGCCTCGCGCACCGGTTACTACGCCCGCAACCGGGTCGACGTGTTCTTCGGCACCGGCAGCTTTGCCGACGAGCAGACCGTTGAAGTGGTTTGCGGCAATGGCGTGGTCGAAAAGCTGGTGGCCAAGCACATCATCATCGCCACCGGCTCGCGCCCGTATCGTCCGGCCGATATCGATTTCAACCACGCACGTATCTACGATAGCGACACGATCCTGAGCCTGGGCCACACCCCGCGTAAGCTGATTGTCTACGGCGCGGGGGTGATCGGTTGCGAATACGCATCGATCTTCAGCGGCCTCGGTGTGCTGGTGGAGCTGGTGGATAACCGTGGCCAGTTGCTGAGCTTCCTGGACTCGGAAATCTCCCAGGCCCTGAGCTATCACTTCAGCAACAACAACATCACCGTGCGTCACAACGAGGACTACGACCGCGTCGAAGGCGTGGACAACGGCGTGATCCTGCACCTCAAGTCCGGCAAGAAGATCAAGGCCGACGCCTTGCTCTGGTGCAACGGCCGTACCGGCAACACCGACACCCTGGGCCTGGAAAACATCGGCGTGAAGGTCAACAGCCGTGGCCAGATTGAAGTTGACGAGAACTACCGCACTTGTGTGACGAACATCTACGGCGCCGGTGACGTGATCGGTTGGCCGAGCCTGGCCAGCGCCGCCCATGACCAGGGCCGTTCAGCGGCCGGCAGCATTGTCGACAACGGGAGCTGGCGCTTCGTCAACGACGTACCGACCGGCATCTACACCATTCCGGAGATCAGCTCGATCGGCAAGAACGAGCAGGAGCTGACCCAGGCCAAGGTGCCCTATGAAGTGGGCAAGGCCTTCTTCAAGAGCATGGCGCGGGCGCAGATCGCCGGAGAGCCGCAGGGCATGCTGAAGATCCTGTTCCACCGCGAGACGCTGGAAGTGCTGGGCGTGCACTGTTTCGGTTACCAGGCGTCGGAGATCGTTCACATCGGCCAGGCGATCATGAACCAGCCGGGCGAGCTGAACACGCTGAAATACTTCGTCAACACGACCTTCAACTACCCGACCATGGCCGAAGCCTATCGGGTAGCGGCCTATGACGGGCTCAACCGGCTTTTTTGAGCGGCTCCGGCCGGTGGCCTGAGCCGGCCGGGGAGACCGATTTCAGCAATTCTCGAGGGTGGCAGTGGCCAAACCGGGAAAGTCTGTAATCAGGCTGTCAACGCCGAAGTCGGCGAGCCTGCGCATCAGCGCGGGTTCGTTGACGGTCCACACCGACACATGCAACCCCTGACGCTGGGCCTTGATCAGGCGTTCCGGCGTACACAGCGTCCAGTTGAGCGCCAGAATCTCGCAGCCGTAACTCTGGGCGACCTTCAGTGGGTCGAGCCAGGCGTATTCGGCCACCAGCCCGCGGGAGATGTCCGGGGTCAGGTCCAGGGCAGCCTTGAGCACTTCCCGGGAGCTGGATGTGATGGTGATTTTGTCCAGCAACCCGAAACGCTGGGCCATTTCGCGGATCCCCAGCACGGTGGCGGCGGCGCGGGTGCGTGAGGCACTCTTGACCTCCAGTTGCCAATGCTCGAAATCACATTTTTCGAACAGCTCCTCCAGGCGCGGGATCGGGCACGGCTTGATCCAGCCCGGGCCACCCTTGCGCGCATCGTAGGTCACCAGCTCGGCGGCCGAATGCTCCACCACCTTGCCCCGGCGATCGGTGGTGCGCTTGAGGGTCGGGTCGTGGATCACCATCAACTCGCCGTCCATTGAAAGGTGCAGGTCCAGCTCGCATCGGCGCACGCCGTGCTTGAGGCACTCCTGAAAACCGGTCAGGGTATTTTCTGGCGCTTCGCCCTTGGCGCCACGGTGGCCATAAATGAGGGTCACGGTTCTTCCTTATTGATGCCGGATTCGTTCAGTTCCCGCGCCAGGCGTCGCTCTTGCGCCTGTTTCTGCAGGATGTAGCGGGCCAGTAACTGGCGCTGGGCGTCGGTGGGGCGTTCGAACTCGGTGCCCACGTCATAGCCGTCGCCCTTGGGGTCGCAATGAGTGACCCGGGCCCGGAGCAACAGCCCCAGGGCCTGGGGCATCAGCACCATCTTGATCGACAGGTGCGTGCCAACGCCGACAGGCGTGGCGTGCTGGAAGTCGATGCCGCCCTCGGAGATGATCACCGGCTGCGGTTCGCCGATTTCGCCGAGCGCCGTCAGGGCAATGACCTGACTGAGCAGGTCGATGCGTTTATTCATCGCCTTGAGGTAAGCCGCGATGCTGCGCTCGCGCTCGCTGATCTGGCGCAGCAGGTGTTGCGATTCGAATTCGCTCAGGTGTAATTCGCTGAGCAGATTGAACAGTGGAGAAGCATCCTGCAACACTTCCTGGCCAGCAGCTTCAGGAATGGAGAGGGGCCGAATTTCCAGTGCGATCGTGTCCTCGATACGGTAGTATTCGCGGCGATCTTCTTCATCTAATGTCGACATGGCGAACCCATGGTAGCGGCGGTGGTCTGAGTGTAAAGCTGGTTTGTGACCCCCGCCACAAGGACGTTCCTTTTCCCTCCGAACAAGCCCCGACATGTTCAGACCTCTCTTCGTATTTATCGGCACGCGTTATACCCGTGCAAAACGTCGCAATCATTTCGTATCGTTCATTTCCCTGACTTCAATCATCGGGCTGGCCCTTGGCGTGGTCGTGATGATCGTCGTGCTGTCGGTGATGAACGGGTTCGACCATGAAATGCGCACTCGCGTGCTGGGCATGGTGCCCCACGCCACCCTCGAAACCGGCGAAGCCATCAGCGACTGGCCGAGCCTGGCCGCCAAGGTCAAGCAGAACCCGCAGGTGCTGGCGGTTGCGCCGTTCACCCAGATGCAGGGGCTGCTGACCCACAATGGCAAGGTTTCCAAGGTCTTGCTCAATGGCATTGACCCTGGGCTTGAGCGGCAGGTGTCGATCATCGACAACTTCATGAAGCAGGGCAAACTCGACGACCTGGCGCCGGGCAGCTTTGGCATCGTCATCGGTGACAAGGCCGCTGCCAAGCTCGGCGCCGCCATCGGCGACAAGCTGACCTTCGTGGCACCGGAAGTCACCGTGACCCCGGGCGGCATGTTCCCGCGTATGAAACGCTTTACCGTGGTCGGTATTTTCCATGTCGGCGCCGGCGAGCTGGACGGTTACCTGGGCGTCACCAACCTTCAGGACCTGGCGCGCCTGCATCGCTGGAAGCCGGATCAGGTCCAGGGCCTGCGGTTGAAGTTCGACGATCTGTTCCAGGCACCGCGCGTCGCGTGGACCATCGCCCAGCAGCTCGGCGAAGACCGCTACTACGCCCGAGACTGGACCCGCACCCACGGCAACCTGTACCAGGCGATCCGCATGGAAAAAGCCATGATCGGCCTGCTATTGCTGCTGATCGTCGCCGTTGCCGCGTTCAACATCATCTCCACTCTGGTGATGGTGGTGAATGACAAGAAAGGCGACATCGCCATCCTGCGCACCCTTGGCGCCACACCGGGGCAGATCATGCGGATCTTCATGGTCCAGGGCACGGTCATTGGCGTGATCGGTACGGTGGTCGGCGCCTTGGTCGGGATGTTTGCCGCGCTGAACGTCAGCGCCGCGATTGCTGCTCTCGAAGGCCTGATCGGGCACAAGTTTCTCAACGCCGACGTGTACTTCATCGACTACCTGCCGTCGCAGTTGCAGACAGACGATGTGTTGATGGTCTGCGGCGCCGCGTTGGTCCTGAGTTTCCTCGCCACCCTGTATCCAGCCTGGCGTGCCGCGCGCACCCAGCCTGCGGAGGCGTTACGTTATGAGTGAGTCGGGTATGAGTGAAAAAGCAATCTTGAGCTGCCGTAACCTGGGCAAATCCTATGAGGAGGGGCCGGAGTCGGTGGTAGTGTTGTCGGGCTTGCAGCTGGAGCTGCATCCGGGCGAGCGTGTGGCGATTGTCGGTACGTCCGGGTCGGGCAAAAGTACCTTGCTCAATCTGTTGGGCGGCCTCGATACACCGACTGCCGGCAGTGTCTGGCTGGCCGGCGAAGAACTCTCGGCGCTGAACGAGAAGGCCCGTGGCCTGCTACGTAACCGTTCCCTGGGCTTCGTTTACCAGTTCCACCATTTGCTGCCCGAGTTCACCGCGCTGGAGAACGTCTGCATGCCGCTGCTGATCGGTCGCACAGCGATCCCTGAAGCCCGCCAGCGGGCCACGGCGTTGTTGGAGCGGGTCGGGTTGGGCCATCGTCTGGAGCACAAGCCGGCGGAGTTGTCCGGTGGCGAGCGCCAGCGCGTGGCGATTGCCCGGGCCCTGGTCAACAAGCCGGGGCTGGTGATGCTCGACGAGCCGACCGGCAACCTCGACTCCCACACCGCCCAAGGCATTCAGGACCTGATGCTGGAACTCAGTACCTCAATGCGTACCGCGTTCCTGGTGGTGACCCACGACATGAACCTGGCCCGGCAGATGGACCGCGTCCTGCACTTGCAGGAAGGTTGCCTGACGCCCATTTGACCGACCGAAACCCGGCGCTTGCTGCAAGCGCCGGGTCTTTTATTTTCATACGGTGCCCCGCGAATGTTCAGACCGTTATCGATCTTCATCGGCACGCGCTATACCCGCGCCAAGCGCCGCAATCGCTTTGTTTCGTTCATTTCCATGACCTCGATGATCGGCCTCGCCCTGGGGGTGCTGGCGATGATCGTGGTGCTGTCGGTGATGAATGGCTTCCAGCGCGAAATGAGCTCGCGCATCCTGGGCATGGTGCCCCACGCCACCATCGTCGGCGTCAAGCCGATCGACGACTGGCAGCCGGTGGCTGCCGCGGCGCTGAAAAATCCTGAGGTGATCGCTGCCGTGCCGTTCACTGAAATGGAAGGCATGCTCAGCCATAAAGGCGCGATGCAACCGATCCAGATCAGCGGCATCGACCCGGCCCAGGAGGGCAAGGTGTCCATTGTCGCCCAGCATATTGTCCAGGGGCGTCTCGATGCCTTGAAGCCGGGCGAGTTTGGCGTGGTGATCGGCGAAATCACCGCCCGGCGCTTTCGTTTGAACGTCGGGGACAAACTGACCCTGATCGTGCCGGAAATCAGCACCGCGCCGGGCGGTATCACCCCGCGGATGCAGCGCTTGAATGTGGTCGGCGTGTTCAAGGTGGGCGCCGAGCTGGACGGCTCCATGGCGCTGATCCACGTGGCCGACGCCGCGCAAATGCAGCATTGGCAGCCAAACCAGGTGCAAAGCGTGCGCCTGGCGGTCAAGGACCTGTACGCAGCACCGCGAGTTTCTGGCGACATCGCCACGGGCCTCGGCGCGGACTACAAGGCCGACGACTGGACCCACACTCAGGGTAGCCTGTTCAGTGCCATGAAAATGGAAAAAACCATGATCGGCCTGCTGTTGTTGATGATCGTCGCGGTGGCGGCCTTCAACATCATCGCGACCCTGATCATGGTGGTGAACGATAAGGGCGCGGATATCGCGATCCTGCGCACCATCGGCGCCACGCCACGGCAGATCATGGCGATTTTCATGGTCCAGGGCACGGTGATTGGCGTGGTCGGCACGCTGATTGGCGGCGTGCTGGGGGTGATTGCGGCACTGAACGTCAGTGATTTAGTGGGTTGGGTGGAAAGGGTCACTGGCCAGCATATTTTCAGTTCCGACGTGTATTTCGTCAGCAACCTGCCTTCGGAGCTTCAACGCGGTGATGTGGTGCTGATCTGCTCGGCCGGGTTCATCCTGAGCTTCCTCGCCACGGTTTACCCGGCCTGGCGTGCGGCGAAGGTCGAGCCGGCACAGGCGTTGCGCTATTCCTGATACTGCACAGACCTCTGTGGCAGAAGGGCTTGTTGAAGACTCTGGTGGCGACGGGATTTAGCGAGTTGTCTGTGGGAGCAAGGCTTGCCCGCCATGCAGGCGCCTTGTTTCCCCCGCAGACCGCGTCGTCTGCATCGCGGGCAAGCCTTGCTCCCACAGATAAGTTTCTTTGCTACCAGGGTTTGTGTTGGGCTTAATCCCCCTTCGGCAACTCGATCAAAAACCGCGTCCAGCCATCGGCCGATTCGCAGCGGATCTGCCCGCCATGGGCGCGGACGATGGAGCGGGTGATGGCCAGCCCCAGCCCGGCGTGTTCACTGCTGCCTTCCTGGCGGGCCGGGTCGGCGCGATAGAAACGGTCGAACAAACGCGGCAGCAAATGCGCTGAAATCCCGTCACCGCTGTTCTCCACGTTCACATGCACCTGCCCAACGCCCTCGACAATATGTACCCGTACTTCGCCACCGTCAGGCGTGAAGCGCAAAGCATTGTCCAGCAGATTGGACAGGGCTCGGCGCAACATGCTGCGGTCTCCGTCGATGCGGCCGTTGCCTTCACGGCTCAAGCGGACGTGGGCGTCTTCGGCCAGCGGGGCGAAAAACTCCAGCAGCAGATCCACTTCCTGAGCCAGTTCCAGCGGTTCGCGGCTGGGTGCCAGCAAGCCGTGGTCAGCCTTGGCCAGGTAAAGCATGTCGTTGACCAACTGCGCCATCCATTGCAGCTCTTCAAGATTGCTGTGCAGTGCTTCGCGATAATCCTCCAGCGAGCGTTCGCGGGTGAGGGTGACCTGGGTGTGGGTCAGCAGGTTCGATAAAGGGGTGCGCAGTTCATGGGCGATGTCGGCAGAGAACGCCGAGAGCCGTTGAAACGCATCATCGAGACGTCGGAGCATGTCATTGATGCTGTGGGCCAGTTCCGCCAGTTCGGCGGGCATGTGTTCTTCCGGCAGTCGGGCATTGAGAGAGCGGGCCGAGACGCTGCCGGCGATGGCCCCCATACGCCGCAACGGTCGCAAGCCGCGCCGGGCGGCCCAGGCCCCGAGCAGGGCGGTAGCCAGGGCCGAGAGGCCGACCGTCAGCCAGATCAGGCGCTGCATGCGTTGCAGGAAATGCTGGTGGTGGGTGATGTCCAGCAGCAGCGTCAGTTGCGGCGAGTCCGGGCGGTCGGGGTACAGCGGTGCATTCAATACCCGGTAGTCAGTGTCGGCATCGCTGAGGGTGGACAGGCCAGGACGCTCCGGCAACTGAGCCGGAATCCGCAGCGAACTGTCGTACCAGCGCACGCCATCGCTATCCTTGATGCGCAAGGCCAGGTCGGCCTGGCGACTGAGTTCATCTGCCAGACGGCTTTGGGTTTGCTCGGCATCCAGCCCCTGCAGGGCGCGACGCAGGCCGATCAGTTTGCCTTCGAGCAGTTGCTGATCCAGCTCGATGAAGTGCGCCTCGCTGCCACGGCTGAACAGCACGCCGGCAAACAGGGAGACCACGGCGGTGCAGGCGGCGAACAGCAGCGCCAGCCGGCTGCTCAGCGACCAACGCCCCCTCACAGGTTGCGCTCTTCAAGGACATACCCCATGCCCCGCACTGTGTGGATCAGCTTGCTGGGGAAATCGTCGTCGATCTTGATTCGCAGGCGCCGTATCGCGACTTCGATGACGTTGGTGTCGCTGTCGAAATTCATATCCCAGACCTGGGAAGCAATCAGGGATTTGGGCAGGACCTCGCCCTGGCGACGCAGGAGCATTTCCAGCAACGCGAACTCCTTGGCCGTGAGGTCGATGCGCTGGCCGCTGCGTTCGACGCGGCGGCGGATCAGGTCCAGGCGCAGGTCCGCCAGTCGCAAGCTGGTTTCCTGGGGCGTCGAACTACCACGGCGCAACAGGCTGCGGACTCGCGCCAGCAGTTCGGAAAAGGCAAAGGGTTTGACCAGGTAATCGTCGGCGCCCAACTCCAGGCCATGCACGCGATCCTGGACCGCATCCCGCGCGGTGAGAAACAGCACCGGCGTATCCAGGCCGGCCCCGCGCACGGCCTGCAAAATCTGCCAGCCATCGCGGCCGGGCAGCATCACATCGAGGATCAGCAAGGCATATTCACCGCTCAAGGCCAATTGCTGGCCGGTAATGCCATCGGCCACCAGGTCGGCGTTGAACCCGGCTTCGGTCAGGCCCTGGCGCAGGTATTGGCCGGTTTTGGTTTGGTCTTCGACGATCAGCAGTTTCATGGGCAGCTCAAGGCGTTGTTGGAACGAGGGCGTTATACCGCGTCGGACGTGGCCGTGGCTCTACCTGACAAAGTTGTAATCGAGCCGTAAGCCGATTGGCAGGTGTGCAGAGATAGAGTTCTCACACGCTGAATCTGACAGGAGTATGGACATGTTAATGGCAAACCGCTTGATCCTGACCGCCTTTGCACTGGTGCTCAGTACGCCCACGTGGGCTTCACCGGGGCATTTTGATTTCGGCCAGCCTGCCTCGGCGGCCAAGGCCAGTCGCAGCATCGATGTGGTGATGGGGGACATGACCTTCGACCCCGCTGCACTTGATATCAAGGCTGGCGAGACCGTTCGCTTCGTGCTGATCAATAAAGGTCAGTTGCTGCATGAGTTCAACCTGGGCAATGCCGCGATGCACGCCCAGCATCAGCAGGAAATGCTCAAGATGCAACAGAGCGGACAACTGACCCCGACCGCAATGAAGCAAGGGATGGCCCATGACTCCATGGGGCACGGGGAGGTCGGCATGCGCCATGAAGACCCCAACAGTGTGCTGGTGGAGCCGGGCAAAACCGCCGAGCTGACCTGGACCTTCAACAAGGCCATGCGGCTGGAGTTCGCCTGTAATGTGCCCGGCCATTACCAGGCCGGGATGAAAGGCAAGCTGACAGTCAGTCAGTAAGCACTCAAAGGCTGGGGCAAAGGCTGATAGAATTGGCTGATTCTTCAGTCAGGTTTCCGTCATGCATCCCGCAGCCGAACATTCGCCGCTGGGCAAATCCAGCGAATACATCGCCACGTACACGCCGTCACTGCTGTTTCCGATCCCGCGCACCGCGAAATGGGCGGAACTGGGTCTGACGGCCGAGACCCTGCCGTACAAGGGCGTGGATTTCTGGAACTGTTTCGAGCTGTCGTGGCTGCTGCCGTCTGGCAAACCGGTGGTGGCCATTGGTGAATTCGCAATCGCGGCGGATTCACCAAACATCATCGAATCCAAATCCTTCAAGCTGTACCTTAACTCGCTGAACCAGACGCCCTTCGCTGATACCGCGAGCCTGGAAGCGACCCTGCGTCAGGACCTGTCGGCGGCCGCCGGTACACCGGTGGGCGTGCGCATCCGCAGCCTGAAGGACGTCGAAAGTGAAGGGGTCGTGGCATTACCCGGCGTGTGCATCGATGACTTGGACATCACCGTCGACTCCTACGAGCATCCGCGCCCGGAGCTGCTGCGCTGCGATGATTCGCGCATCGTGGAGCAAAGCCTGCACAGCCATCTGCTCAAATCCAATTGCCCGGTGACCAGCCAGCCGGACTGGGGCAGCGTCGCGGTGCAATATCGCGGTGCGGCGCTGGACCCTGCCAGCCTGTTGGCCTACATCGTCAGCTTCCGCCAGCATTCGGATTTCCACGAACAGTGCGTGGAGCGGATCTTTCTCGACCTGCAACGCTTGCTCAAACCGGAAAAATTGACGGTGTATGCGCGCTATGTGCGGCGGGGTGGGCTGGACATCAATCCGTATCGCAGTACCGAAGAGGTACAGCTGCCGAACCATCGCCTGGTCCGGCAATAAATAATCCTGTGGGAGCGAGCCTGCGCGCGATGAGTCAGGCACATTCAGCATTGATGTTGGCTGAGCCACCTATCGCGAGCGGGCTCGCTCCCACAGGGGATTGGATTTCATATCGTGAAAAATGAAAAGCCCCGCTATCAATAGCGGGGCTTTTTTGCATCTGGCGGGTTTAGATCCCCATGTTGCCCAAGGCTTGCACGATGTTGCGTAACGTCCCGGCAATAGTGGGGTGATCCAGTTCGAAGCGCTCGACGGCCAGGTTCACACCATCGACCAGGTCGGCATTCTGAAGCGAATTATCCAGTTCGATCTCGGCTTCGAGCTGAATCATCAGTTGATGCAGATTCTCGCGCTCCGGTTCGGAAAGCGGCGGGTTCTGTTCCAATTGCTCGCGCAGTTCATCAAGTTGTTTCTGCAATTCGCGGGCAGGCATTGGCGTACTCCCTTTATTGATAGGCACAGCCATGGACCGCGACGGTGCGTCAAAAGTCCGTGGCTTGCCTTAAGAGTAATCCACCCTCGTGCACCCTGCATGATCTCGGTCAGGGCTTTTCACCTTTGAGCCGACGCAGGCTGATATCCGCCAGGCAGGTGTCGAGTTCACCCAGGTGATCGATCACCGAATGCACGCCCAGGCCGAACAACTGCACGGTGGCTTTGGCGCGCTTGGTCTCTCGTTCCTGTTGGCTCAGGAGCTGCCATTCGTTCGGCGCCAGGCCACACAGCGAGCCGCAGGACGCCAGGCCGATGGTCCACAAGCCGGCATTGAGCCCCGACTGCAACAAGCGCGGCTCGCCGCTGACCAGCACGCAACCGTCCAATTGCTGGACGTTCAACGCCATCAAGGCCTGCCAGCAGGCATGCGGGGCCGGCCACGGATAATTTGTTGCTGGAAGTTGCGGCGATTTGATCCACGCTGGCAACGAAGCAGCCAGGCTATGACTGACGGCAGGTGGCAGTTCGTCGAGCCAGGCGCAGGGAATCTCCTGAAGCTGCAAAAGGCGCAGGCTTTCGAGGGCGCCGGGGGTTGGCTGCGAATGCTCGGTGGGCACTGCTCCTGACTGTCGCGCCCTTGCCCCGAAATCCACCAGACAACCGCTCAAGCCAAACAGTACGGCGGTCAGGCTGGGGGCGGGCAGGGGCAGGGTTTCGGCGCGGGGCATGGGAACGTCCTTGAAATATCCCGCAGCCTAACGTGCCTCAATGACAGTCCAATGACAGTGAAATGAAGGCGCCGGGTGCGGAAAAATCCTACGAGCAGCTTCTCTTTCAGTGCTGTCTATCCAAGCGTTCCGCTTTATACTAGCGCCCTTACCGCCTGGGCTCGGCGCCCTTGCCTGAATAATCCAAGGAGTTTTCCCTATGCGCTGGAGCCATTGTCTAGCTCAGCTGTGTTTGTCTGCCTGCGTCCTGCTGGTTCCCTTCGCCGCCCAGGCCGCAACGGAAGACGATCCTTGGGAAAGCATCAACCGCCCGATCTTTACCTTCAACGACACCGTTGATACCTACGCACTCAAGCCGCTGGCTCAGGGTTATCAGTACGTGACGCCGCAATTTCTCGAAGACGGCATCCACAACATGTTCCGCAACATCGGCGACGTGGGCAATCTGGCCAACAATGTACTGCAGGCCAAGCCGGCCGCAGCCGGGGTCGACACGGCCCGGTTGATCTTCAACACCACCTTCGGCCTGTTGGGGTTCTTCGACGTGGGCACTCGGATGGGCCTGCAACGCAGCGATGAAGATTTCGGCCAGACCCTGGGTTATTGGGGAGTCGGCAGTGGCCCGTACGTGATGCTGCCGTTGTTGGGACCAAGCACCTTGCGTGACGCGCCGGCCAAGCTTGTCGATGACTACACGGCCCCTTATCGTTACATCGACAACGTTTCGGTGCGTAACTCGATCTTCGGTCTGAACATCGTCGATACCCGCGCCAGCCTGTTGTCCGCCGAAAAACTGGTGAGTGGCGACAAGTATGTGTTTATCCGCAACGCCTTCCTGCAGAACCGTGAATTCAAGGTCAAGGATGGCCAGGTCGAAGATGATTTTTAATTTCGCCCGGTAACCCCAGGAAGGCGGCCTCAGGGCCGCCTTCTTTGTTTTGAGGCACTGTTTAAGCAGGGATCGAACCTTCCATTGAGTTACGCTTCGCTCGGTTCTTATAACTCTCTGTACTTTGACAAACCAAGACGGCAAGCGGCTATCTGCATGAGCTTGAAACGCCCCGCGGATGGGAGTACCGTCTGCGCCTTAGAAGGGCACCTCTGATGTAACTGTGTGTAGGACAAGGGCCTACATCCGGTACGACAGAGAGGCTAGAAAGCGAATCCAGTAGTGAGCGCCAGGCCCAGTTGCCCAGCCCGCTACGCCAACCTAATTCTGGCGCCGTTTGCCCACATGCCAAAAACCAGTGCCACGCTGCTGATAATCGATGATGACGAAGTGGTGCGAGCCAGCCTCGCAGCCTACTTGGAAGACAGTGGTTTCAGCGTCCTGCAGGCCAGCAACGGTCAACAGGGTCTTCAGGTATTCGAGCAAGACAAGCCCGACCTGGTCATCTGCGACCTGCGCATGCCGCAGATGGGCGGACTCGAACTCATTCGCCAAGTCACCGAGCTTTCCTCGCAGACCCCGGTCATCGTGGTTTCGGGTGCGGGCGTGATGAACGACGCGGTTGAGGCGTTGCGCCTGGGCGCGGCCGATTACCTGATCAAGCCCCTTGAAGACCTGGCCGTGCTCGAGCACTCGGTGCGCCGGGCCCTGGACCGTTCGCGCCTGTTGGTGGAGAACCAGCGTTATCGCGAGAAGCTGGAAACCGCTAACCGCGAGCTGGAAGCCAGCCTGAACCTGTTGCAGGAAGACCAGAACGCCGGCCGCCAGGTGCAGATGAACATGTTGCCGGTCAGTCCCTGGACCGCCGACGATTTCCGTTTTGCCCACCAGATCATCCCGTCTTTGTATCTGTCGGGGGATTTCGTCGACTATTTCCGGGTCGATGAACGTCGAGTGGCGTTCTATCTGGCGGACGTTTCCGGCCATGGCGCTTCGTCAGCGTTCGTGACGGTACTGTTGAAGTTCATGACCACGCGCCTGCTGTTCGAATCCAAGCGCAACGGCACGTTGCCTGAGTTCAAGCCATCAGAAGTCCTTGGTCATATCAACCGGGGCCTGATCAGTTGTAAGCTGGGCAAACACGTGACAATGGTCGGTGGGGTCATCGACGAGGAGACGGGTTTGTTGACCTATAGCATCGGCGGTCATCTGCCGTTGCCTGTGTTGTATACGCCTGACAGTGTTCGTTACCTGGAAGGGCGTGGTTTGCCGGTGGGCCTGTTCAACGAGGCCACCTACGAAGACCACGTACTGGAACTGCCACCGACCTTCAGTTTGACGCTGATGTCTGATGGCATTCTGGACCTTTTGTCAGAACCTACACTCAAAGAGAAAGAAGCGGCCTTGCCTGAACGGGTAAGCGCAGCGGGCGGCAGCCTGGAAGGCTTGCGTCAAGTGTTTGGATTAGCCACGCTAGGGGAGATGCCGGATGATATCGCCCTGTTAGTGTTGAGCAGGAATCTTTGATGAGTACCGGTAGAATCCAGTTCGCCGAGCAGGACGGCACCTTTGTCCTGAAGTTTGTCGGTGAAGTGCGCCTGACCCTCTGTTCGGCGCTGGATGCGACTATTGAGCGGATCTTCACCGCGTTGAACTTCAACGCCATCGTGATCGACCTGACCGAAACCCGCAGCATCGACAGCACCACCCTGGGCCTGCTGGCCAAGCTGTCGATCCTGTCACGGCAAAAGGTCGGCCTACTGCCGACCGTGGTCACCACCCACAACGACATCACCCGGTTGCTGCAATCCATGGGCTTTGACCAGGTATTCAATATCGTCGGCGATCCCGTGCCATGCCCTGAGTGTCTGGACGATCTGCCCGATCAGGATCAATCGGAAGAGGAAGTGCGGATCAAGGTGCTTGAAGCCCATAAGATCCTCATGGGGCTGAACGACTCCAATCGTGAAGCGTTCCATGACCTGGTGAGTGCGCTGGAGCGGCCTTGATTCACAGGTTTTGCGTAGACTGAGCGGGCCTCATCGCGAGCAAGCTCGCTCCCACAATGTTTATCTGCCCAGCGCCCCCTGTGGGAGCGAGCCTGCTCGCGATGGCGCCCGGCCAGTCGCCACCTTCCCAAGCCTATAAAAAAGGGCGAACCCACCCAGGTTCGCCCTTCTTTATGACTTCGAAATCACCTCAAAGCTTGGCTTGCAGCAACGCCTCAAGCTTCTCCTGGTCCCGCGCGAACTGACGAATGCCTTCAGCCAGTTTCTCAGTCGCCATGGCGTCCTCGTTGGACAACCAGCGGAACTGCGCTTCATTGAGACTCAAGCGCGCTTCGCCGGCTTGCCCAGGCGCCAGCTTGCGTTCCAGCTTGCCCTCGTCAGCGGCCAGTTTCTCCAGCAGATCCGGGCTGACCGTCAAACGGTCGCAGCCGGCCAGTTGCTCGATCTGGTTGAGGTTACGGAAGCTTGCGCCCATGACCACGGTTTTGTAGTCATTGGCCTTGTAGTAGTTGTAGATACGCGTCACCGACTGCACGCCCGGATCATCGGCACCGGTGTAGTCGTTGCCGTTGGCCTTCTTGTACCAGTCGTAGATGCGGCCGACAAAAGGCGAAATCAGGAACACGCCGGCATCGGCGCAAGCCGCAGCCTGGGCGAAGGAGAACAGCAGCGTCAGGTTGCACTGGATGCCTTCACGCTCCAGCTGCTCGGCGGCGCGAATACCTTCCCAGGTGGACGCGATCTTGATCAGCACGCGATCGCGGCCAACGCCGGCCTTTTCGTACAGGTCGATCAGGCGATGCGCACGTTTCAGCATGGCCTCGGTGTCGAACGACAGACGCGCATCCACCTCAGTGGAAATACGCCCCGGAATCACCTTGAGAATCTCTTGCCCGACCGCCACGCCAAAACGGTCGCTGGCCAGGCCCACATCGCCCTTGCAATCGGCCACACAGGCGTTCAGCAGCTCGGCGTAGCCTTGAATGGCCGAGGCCTTGAGCAGCAGGGAAGGGTTGGTGGTGGCATCCACGGGTTTAACGCGGGCGATGGCTTCGAAGTCGCCGGTATCGGCCACTACGGTAGTGAATTGTTTGAGTTGTTCCAGCTTGGAAGTCATGAGCGTGCTCTGTCCTATGGGTCTGTTGACATTACCCGAGGGCCGGCAGCCACTCAAGGGCGTGAAGGGGGATCGATGGCCCCAGCGGCAACAACCTGAAAACGGATGTTTGAAAGGCCGGGGCGGGTATCGGTAGATACGATGCCAAAACAGGACTCAGGTTCAAAGCAAGTGACAGTTAGCGTCCTTCCAGCATGCCCGCCGCCTGATCCAGCAGCGCCAACGGGTCTTTGGTTTTGTGGATGTCCACCGACAACAACTGCCGAAAACGGCGCGCCCCAGGAAACCCGGTACCCAGCCCCAGTACATGGCGAGTGATGTGATGCATCGCCCCGCCGGCGTCCAGGTGCTTGGCGATATAAGGCCGCAACTGCGCCAACGCCTCAGCCCGACTGATGACAGGCGCGCTGCTGCCAAACAGTTGTTGATCCACCTCGGCCAGCAGATACGGGTTGTGATACGCCTCGCGCCCCAGCATCACACCGTCGAATGTCTGCAAATGCTCGTGGCAGGCTTCCAGCGTCTTGATCCCGCCGTTGAGCACAATCTCCAGCTCCGGGAAATCCTTCTTCAGCTGTGCCGCCACGTCATACCGCAGCGGCGGGATCTCACGGTTCTCCTTGGGCGACAGCCCCTCCAGAATCGCAATCCGCGCATGCACGGTAAAACTCGTACAACCGGCGTCACGCACCGTCCCGACGAACTCACACAACTGCTCGTAACTGTCCCGCCCGTTGATCCCGATCCGATGCTTGACCGTCACTGGAATCGACACAGCATCACGCATCGCCTTCACACAATCGGCCACCAGCTCAGGATGCCCCATCAGGCATGCACCAATCATGTTGTTCTGCACGCGATCGCTTGGGCAGCCGACGTTGAGATTGACCTCATCATAGCCATGCTCCTGAGCCATCCGCGCGCACGCGGCCAAGTCGGCCGGGACACTGCCGCCGAGTTGAAGCGCCAGGGGATGCTCGGCTTCGTGGTGGCGCAGGAAACGCTCGTGATCGCCGTTGAGCAACGCGCCAGTGGTGACCATCTCGGTGTAGAGCAGGGCGTGCTTGGAGAGGATGCGTAGGAAGAACCGGCAGTGGGGGTCAGTCCAATCCATCATGGGGGCCACGCTGAAGCGGCGGGACAGTGATTGGGGGGCGGTTGTGATTAAGGGCATTGGGGAATCTGAATGGGTAGGGCAGAGACGGGGAGTTTATCAGGAATGCGATAGGGTAAGGCCGGCGGGCTAGATTGGTGAGAGAGTTGAATCTCCCGGCAGGGTCAGAGATTCCCAGTTTTAGTCGGAAATCTTAGGGCGCTGGTTGCTATGTTGGGATTGCACGCTGTCATAGGGCCGGTAAATAAATCTGTACTCTTTTTCTGTTTCTTGGCGGCCTGCCAGGCTTATGTCAGGGAGGTCTTCCGGTAGCGGGATAGGGATGGATAGCTGCGAAAGGCCAGCTATCCACTGGTGCGCAACTACACGGCCGGGGTGATTTTTCGGCCAGATAGTGTGATTTGGATATGCGGGGCTCCGACGACGGAGCCAGTCAGCGAAATAGACCCCCTCTCGTAATTGATTTCTCCAGTGGCGTCTAGGTCGTAGTTGTCCAGCCCCGAGACATTCGTATTCCCAGGTCTCCACATCGAAACGCGGAACTGGCTTGTGAACTGCCCCGATGTGGTAGGCACGGTACCTTGATAAAGGTAGTTGGCATCGCCCCCATTGACGGAGCCATCCTTGACTACAACAAGGCCGCTACCGTGATCGGGACGGTTTGAGCTGAAATCCACTTCAAATATTCCGTTTGACATTCTTTCTGCTCCTGGTTGATGGCCATCTGATGCTAGGCCACCTTTCAGAATTTTCAAGAAAGATGCTGGACACTAGTTTTTAGAAAAAGAGCGGCTGGCAGTGGATGCGCCAACATCCATGCCAACCACTGTTCCTGCAGATGTCCCTGCAAGTCCAGCCAAGGCTCCTGCTCCGTGCACAAAGCGCGGCGAGCCTAGCACCTGTTTATTCATACAGTAAAGGTCTTGCTTTCAATGAGTTCACCCATCATCCCTTGGATGGGCGGCAAGCGCCGCCTAGCCGACCACCTCATTCCGCTTTTTCCGCCTCACGAGTGCTATGTCGAAGTCTTTGGCGGCGGTGCCGCGCTTTACTTCATGCGACCCCAGGCCGCCCCGGTTGAAGTTCTGAACGACATCAACGGCGACCTGGTGACGCTCTATCGCGTCGTGCAGAACCACCTGGAAGAGTTCGTGCGCCAGTTCAAATGGGCGCTCAGCTCCCGCCAGGTGTTCGAGTGGCAGAAAATGACCCGTCCCGAAACCCTCACCGACATCCAGCGCGCCGCCCGATTCTTCTACCTGCAGCACCATGCCTTCGCCGGCAAGGTCACCGGGCAGACATTCGGCACCGCGACCACTGGCCCGGCCATCAACCTGCTCCGGATCGAGGAGAACCTCTCGGCCGCATGGCAGCGACTGTCCGGCACCTATGTCGAAAACCTCCCCTGGCTTGATTGTGCTGAGCGCTACGACCGCGCTCATACGTTCCACTACATGGACCCGCCGTACTGGCAGACCGCTGGATATGGCGTGGTTTTCCCGTTCGAGAATTACGAGCGGATGGCTGACTTCATGCACCGCTGCAAGGGCAAAGTGATGGTCAGCATCAACGACCACCCGGACATCCGGCGTGCGTTCGAAGGCTTTCACTTCGAGACGTTGGACATTCGGTATAGCAACACGAACCAGCGTCAGGGTAAGGCTGAGGTCAGCGGAGAACTGGTGATCATGAACTGGGAGCCCACGGAATTGGGCTGCCTCTTTTAGTCAAAATAGCAAAATACATAGCCTAAAATTGAATCTACATGTGTGTTCAGAGGTAGGCGCGCTGGCGCCCGCCAGGGTCCGGCGACTCGTTGGTATAGGCTATGGGTTGTTTCGAAAATCTTGACAGAAGCACTGTCTTTATATACAGTACAAAGGCTGGATCTTATGGCGCGTTGATAACGTGGCGTGAGCGACTTTTTGTGAAATGCTGCCTATTTAGCTGCTAGGTGTGTGCTGGTGGTGATGTCGGTTCTGTTTCGATCAGATTGACTGAGGTCCCCTACATTGGTGAAGAGGGTTGCTATTTTTGTCAGGGTGTGCTTCATTACGCGTGCGTAGAGGTTTACGTAATTTTTGTAGGCTGATCACGCGGATCTATAAACAGTACTGGGGTCTCCCCCAAATCTCAGGATGAGAAGAGGAGTGATCTATGGTTGTGTACAAATTTAGCTGCAATGTGGCACGTACAAAATGAATATGAACTGATTTATTATAAATCGGAAAAAAGCCGCGTTTTCGCGGCTTTTTTTTATCTTAATTTTGATTTTGTTGAACTGACAATAGCTTTAGTTCAAAGCCGTTGTGTTGGGCGCTGTACTTCCCTACTTTAACTCTGACCCATTCACCCTGCTCGCATGTATTGAAAAATTGTAAATTGCCCTGCTGTTGTGTCACCTTCCTCACAAGCCCCCTCCCATTGAGTCCAAACTCAACAAAAAATCCATATTGTTGTACTGATACTATCGTGCCGTCAATTTCGGTCCCTTCAGGATACTCTGCTTCAAATCGCACTTGTTTTTTGTATATTTCGTCATTGTCGGACGCTCTATTAACAAAGTCCACTAGTTCGGGTATGTGTAATGTCTCTTGAACGGCTTCTGCGTTTAGAATTTTTGCAGGGCCTAGGAAAAATTTTTCATGGTATGACTTTAAGTAGTTTACGAGTACTGTGCTGCTGTTAAGTGCGGTCTGTCTGCTATCTATTTTGAAAGGCCCTTTCCCTATCAAATTATCTGCAATTTTTCTCGCTGATTGGTTTTCTCTGAATAAAACATCTTCCGAAATGGTTGCTAGGTAGTCAATGTTTCTTATAAGGTCGATATGGATTAAACCCGCAGGGGAAATAGCAATCAGATCCTCTTTCGTCATGTCGTGGGACTGCGCCTCTGAAAGTATGCAGCCAGCCAAGGTAAGCTTTGATATTTCCTCGATAGCTCTTTCGGACGCGTGTCCAGCTGATTGCAGGTAGGCTACTAACGAGCCTACCTTATGAAATCCCATTATGCGATTAGGTCCGTAAGTCTTTGAAGTTAATTTTAGCCAGTTCAAAATTGCGACCCTTATGAAAGGGTCCGGAAGAGAGTCATCGTCTTGAGCGTAAAAGAGATTTTTGATGTGCGACTCGCTATCTGTATAGTACTTTCTCTTCCCTTTTAGTAGGATTCTCGCGACTAAATGATTAGGCAGTTTATGTTCGCCTAGTGATTGTCTCGCCTTGAGTAATTCATCTTCTCCGATATGACCGCTTTTGCAGAAGTCCAATAAAATTTCCAGGCCTTTTCGAATGTTGCGACCAGCAAGGCCGGTAATTATTCTCTTGAAAAAAAAGTCTTGGAAGAGTGAGGATATCATCGATTGAAGATAGGTTGCGACTTCCTCCCTAGAGCACTCCACCTTCATGTTGTTCGGAAGGTAGTATATGAATTTTGAATGTTGAGATTTTATTTCGCGTAATGCATAATGAAGCCGAGCATAAATTACTTTTTCTAGAGGTGGTGGGTCAATTCTGAATACTAAATCTTTTATAACAGTATCAAGAGGTGGCTCCTCCCTGTATTGATCATATGTAGTGTCACGAAGTGGTAGAAACACCATGCAGGCAAATGTTTGCTTGAGCCAAGACGCTACTTCAAACATCAGTAACTGGTCTTCTCTGCTACGTTTGTCGCAATTATCTAAGACAATTACCAGTAGCTTTTCACTTCCGGTACATAAGTAGTTAATCAGGCCGTTTAGTGTCGATTTCTGATCTTTTTGTAGTGTGTCAATCTCAGCGAAAATGGCATCAATATACTTTTCGGAATCCTTCGGGTAAAGAGCAGCTTTGCCTCTCTCCACTCTTCCTAATTCGATTGAGTAAATTTTCTTTAACATCTCAATTGTGTCAAAGTCCACGTTAGGGCATGAGGACTTTAACGACGAGATACACTGATCTATAATCCACTCGTAAATAAGGGTTCTGGAGAGCGGGGACTTGTTTAAGTTTATATTTATCCAGAGCGTCTGATCTGTTACCGATTTGGGTAAGGCTTCAAGTCGGAGGTAGTCTGTAAATGTAGACTTTCCTGATCCTACGCTACCAATTAGTAGGCATATTTCGTTTTTGATTTTTGAAAAATTACTGATCTGTTCAAATATTTCTTTAGGGATGCGTGTGTCTGAAATTGACCTTGCATTTATTGCTGTGTTGGGTAGAGCTGCTCTAATTATTTTATCGATCGGAGCGATGTGGGATTGTTTTCGAATTGAGGTTACATACGCATTGTGTGCGATTGACGCTCTGTCAGCTAAAGATTCGGGGTTGAATAAGTATTTGTATTCTATTGAGACGTTTGCGCCAAATGAGTTTTCGCCTACGGTCTCATTTACTGTTACTTTCCCACCAAGCATCTGGGTAGGCTTAAAGTATAAGGCTGTGCTTCTAATGGATGAAAGTAGCTCTTTAGCTCTGTTTGTTATGGTTTTTTTTGAGGCTAGTTTTAAAAAAGTCGCGAAAAGAGGGTTTAAGCTATCTAAGTCATCGATCCCAAAGGAGACTTCGGGGGAGTTTTTGTCCCAAAATGAAAGTTCAAAACTTTGACCATCTGTTGCGATTATAATTTCGCACGGGTTAGTATTTCGAGGGTAGGAAGAGTTTATTTCAGAGGCATAAAGTCTTGCTTCTCTAGACGCTTCCGCTAAATTTTCACCTGGGGTTTTTGCCTCAATTATAATACATGGGAGGCCGTCAACAATAACGGCGTAATCCGGATAGTACAGGCGCTCTTTGGTACCCTTGTCAATTTTAAGCTTTCGAATGTCTGTTTTTGTTCTTATGTCAGAGTCATTGTACCCAAGCCCTGATGGTGCGGAAAGTGTGAGAAGTTTATAAACTATTTTTTGTTCTACATCACTTTCGGTGCGTGCATCAATTCCTTTGAATGGGTTGCTCATTTTATATAGTCCTTTAAAGTGGTTTGTAATGGATTGTTTTTTTATTAAGCTGCACTTTAATTTATGATTTAAGTTGTTTTATTTTTTGTGGTTGTTTAGGTGTCTCGAAAATTAATTTTGTGCTCGCGGGCTCTCTCTCTTAGCGTTCAAGGATCTGTCAGGTTTTGTGCTAAGCTTTCATATTAGATCGCTCATTTGATAGGGCGCCTCTCAAGGTAGAATGCGTTAAAAAGTAAAATCGCTGCGCAGCTCCTCGCTAGGTTTCCACAAACGGTGAGATATCTCAGTATGATCAGAAACCAAGGATAAATTCAATATCAAAACGCCAGCTGGCCTTCTTGAGCAAAAAAATCGCTTGCGTGGACAAAATTGATCAGTCGGTGTCATCAAAAGGCTTAAGGCTTTTTTGATGAGCACCTCGTTCATACTGATCGTGCCGATAGCTCCGCGCATGTTTTTAGCGACATCAACAGAACCGCGCTGCTCAACCCAGTTCGACAGCTCCATGATGAAGGCCTTGAGCGCCAACTGATTTCATAGATTTTTGAGGCGGAGACGTGAGTTAAACTCTGGAGGACGGCGCGAGATGAAGAGTAGGAGCTACAGGCTAGGCTTGATCAGCTATGTGACGACGGCCTGTAGATGATCGAGGTGTCTATTTGAATGAGTATTCTCCAGACATTTGCGCCACTTCATCGAAAAACTCAAGCATAGCGGCGGCCGAACCGATTGGTGATTGCTTAAAAATTACTACGAGGGCGGCGCCTGAACTCCATACATACAAGAAAAGGTGGGGATGTATGACCTTGCTCCGTCCAATCCATCGTTGGTGATAAAGGCTGCTTTTCGACCAGAAGCTGACACTCAGCCGAGCAAAAGCTACCCCGGTTCAGAATGCGCGTAACAATAGAGTGATCTGCTAGCGATAAATTGATAACTTCCAGTCTACCTAACGCGAAACCCGCTGAGCTAGACGACAGTGCTCACGCGTTTCGCATTTGAAAGCAGATTGCGTAGAGAAACTTGGAGCCGCTTAGTGGAAAGCACGTTGAGGAAAATTTGCGGATTGCAGCCCAAGTACTCATCAATCAACACGCACGAAATGCAAGAGCGGGGGTATCTCATTCGGTCAGTGCTCGCGGGGGAGTTACGCTCCCGTTTACCAGCTCTACAGAAGGCATTTGATAGTGTCTTTGATGATCTTGCTGTTGAGGGCTCGGATGGTATCGGGCGAAAGACAGAAGCCCCGTGGGTACGCATCTTTTCTAGAGCAATGTCCCCTAACCCGCGTGAAGGGTTCTATCTGGTAATTCACTTTGCAGCTAACGGTTCTGCTGTTTTCATCACAGTAGGGTGTGGGAGCACGATCTGGCGCGGGGGCGATCTCCAGCCAGTATCTAATGATGAACTTTGTAAACGAACCTCATGGGCTCGTTTCGTCGTTCAGCAAAAATGGAAGACGCTCAGCCCTTTTGATGATGAAATTGTTCTGGGTGCGAAAGCGCCACTGCCACGAACATTCGAGAAAGCCACGGCATTTGCTAAGCGTATCGCAGTCTCAGACTTACCGACCATCGATTTTGACCTTCTATTATTTAGAGCTGCAGAACGCCTCAGCGAGATTTATCTTGCTCAGATTGAGCAACGAGATATATCTCCAGGCGACCAAGACGCTGGGGAAATTGCCATAATTGCCAAGCCTCTGAGACGTACAGCAGGAAAGCAAGGGCGAGGGCTGACAGCAAAGGAACGGCAGGTAGTTGAGCTTCAAGCTATGGCACTGGCGATACAATATCTGGCTGCAAAGGGCTTTGAGTCGCGGGATACTTCAGCAACGGACTCATTTGATATTCTTGCCAAGAAAGCTGGTGAGAAGCTTATGGTTGAGGTGAAGGGCACGACCAGTGATATCTGTGATTCGGTACTGATGACAAAAAACGAAGTTAATCTCCATCGAGAACATAAGGGATCAACAGGCCTACTGATCATCTCAAAAATCAGACTCTCTCGTGATAATGACGAACCAATAGCTACTGGTGGCGAAGTTGAGGCTTTACTCTACTGGGATATTGATGAGTGGATTTCGGAACCAATAGCGTTTCAGGTCTCGCGAAAGGCCAGCTACTAGGCCGATCTTCCCAACAAACACGAACGTACCTCGGTCAGCATGGGAAATGCTGTGACTACTCTGAGCCGGTTCTGCAGGACAAGACCGTCAAAAGTTGGCCAAGAGTAGTCATTGAAAAATCGCATTTGAGCGACCCTTCAGCCGCCAAGGGCAGCAATGGTGTTATTGAGCCGTCGCAGCAGATCATCGTATGTGATGATGTCCATCATGTTTGCATACTTGCGTTTTATTATCTCGAAGTCCAACAACTGACCTCCTGTCATATTGGTACCGCCGATTTGATCGCGTCCGACGATGATAATCGCCTTGGGATTGGAGATCCGAATTTTCATGCCCGGCGGTAGTTCAGTGGTGTATTTTTTGGTGAGGGCCTGTTCACCGTTGATACCCCATTTCGATAAGTGGAACAGATATTTTTCGGCCTGCATAATGCTACCGCTCAACTCTGAGGTCGGTATACTATTTCCACGATATTGGCTCTTGCGAAGGATTTTGTCATCGAAGGGCTTTTTGACTTCGATGACGTCAAGATTTCCATTGGCATCAATCAAGGCAATGTCGATAAAACGATCAGTTTTCTTGCTTGGTTTACTGTAGTAGTCGTGGATAGTGACGTTCTCGAGAACCATGATATATTTTGGGAACAAAAGGAGGAGGAAGGACAGCATCAGCTTCTGCCAGTCACCCTCGGTCCAACTTTTCTTAGTCGCCAAGGAGTCCTGTATCAGGTCTCGAATCAAAATGTATTTCTCGATTTCCAGCTTCTTCAATACATCCAAATCGATTTTGCTGGTGCTCGCGAAAGACTTGTTTTTGTTGAGATAGTTCTCATAGCGGCCCCGTGCATCCCTCATACCATCCAAGTACTGAGAAAGTATTGTTTGAACACGAGCATCGGCGTAGCGGTTGAGTTCGTAGGTGTTCGGGAATTTTTTGAGCAACTCCTCAAATACGTCTCTCGGTATTGCGTCGGGGTGTGTCCCTCCTATTACAATGGAATTGGAGTGATCTAGTAATTCTGATAGACGAAGAAAGATCGAGATATTGCGCTCAGCAACAAAGAGCGACCGCCTGAGTGTTATATCACGACTTATGAGCAAATCATTTTTGATTTCAAGGATCCGCGCAGGAATCCTCACATAGTCATTTTCGAATGTTCCGAATCGAAACTGATACTTATAATTCTCAAAATTTTGGCTGGGGGAGGGAGGATTTAACAAATCTGAAGATTTGAACAAAAATATTCGAGATATTCGCGCTTTGTTGTTGGTCGTCAACTCATCCCAGACCCAGTTGTCATTGGCTCCCAGATCCCCTTCGTATTCAAGATCGACCCCTGTAGCTGTAATCTGAAATTCAAGCATGCTTCCCTCGATGCAAAAAATCAACGCCTCTACTTATAGCAGGTGATATCAGTTTATACATACTGAATGCCCCTAGTTTGATAGGCACAGTTGAGCGGCTGCTTTTGGCCGAAAGCCGACACTGAGCGAGCGAAAAAGGGTGTCTCCAGTTAAGAAAAAGCCCCGTGTCGTTTCTGCCGACGCGGGGCTTTGGGATGCATGAGTTCTCGTACCATTTTCCGTACCAATCGTTGCGTTTTGGCGAGAAAAATCAGGTCGCCCTAAGTACAAACCCCCCGATTTCACTACCTCTGAACACCAAGCAGAACCCACCCTACATAGCGGTGTAATTCTCGGCCAGTGCTGCACGGCTGTAAGACGCCAGGCTGCGCTTGCTAAATATTTGCTACAGAAAGGACGAAAACAGCGCCGCTAAGCAAGCGGAGCGGCGGGCGCAGCGACTAATCCATCCAATCCATCATCGGCGCAACGCTGAACCGACGGGAGAGGGCTTGGGGTGATGCAGTTTGTGAGGGCATGAGGATCTGAGGTGACGAATGCGACGGGAGCGCAGTTTAACAGCAGTGGGATGGCGAGGATCGGGTGCGCCAATCGGTTGGGCCAGAGTCAAATAAATTTGTCCCATTGGTTGTCGCTGATCAATTTTCGCTTCTACGACTGCCAGTACCGCGTCAACCGCCACTCCGGCAACGTGCCGCAGGTGCTTCACGCCGGATGTAGCGCGGCTGACATCGGTTCCTATCGGCGCAAAGGCACCTTCGCTCAGTCAATTGCACCAGAGCAGCGGATTGATTTTTTCTTAAAATTGAGTGAGGTTCAGGCACCCCCGCTTATGCATAAATGCGAGGGTGATGAATATTAAGGTGCAATAGTTGTCCGCGTTGTCGATTTCGTGTGGTTTGAGGTTCGCAGTGGAATAGAGGTTGATGTCTTCTGCTTCCTCGGTGGGCGTATTGTAGGAGTCGTCATTCGATCCAATCAGTAGATGCGTCAGCTCATGCAGTAGGGTGTATAGATAAAACTCGTTCTGGAATCCTGCAATCTTAGGTGTATGCCGTGCGTTCAACTCAAGGCAGGGCTGATTAATCAGGACGCATAATTCAACTCCCATGAGATCCAGGAAGGCCAGGCCGTAGGTTTCTTCAGACTCTGTTGCGTCAGGGGATGTAATGGGTTGGTAAATATGACGGAAAGTGTTCAGGTCTGTGTAGATGATTTCTGATTGGAGCATTGGTTGCTGGATCAGTGACAATATCAAGCGGAGCTTTTCTCGCAGATGCTCCCGGTCATTGAACAGATCATCTATGTGCGTGCTGATGTGCTGGGAGATGCAGGCTGGTGAGGGTGTGTTTTCGTCAAGGGTGGCGAGAATCAACTCTATCGCCGGGGGCACGGCAGTGTTGATAAAACTGTTGCTCAAGTTAAGAAGTCGAGTGTCAAGGGGCGGATCGATAAGGGGTGTGTCTTTAACGGCCTCGTATTGTTGGATAAAAGCCTGCATGTTGTTTTCATTGGATTTTAATGCGTTGAGAATGTCTTCGTCAGACATTTCCAAGGCGGAATGATATCCAAGCTGCTGAAAGCGTTTTTTTGCATAAGTCAGTTTTTCCGTAGGGCAGGCAATAATGAAGTTCTTCATTTTTTGCATGGCGGCTGCGGTGGTGATAGTGGTGAACTTCATGGCGAACTGCTCGTACTTGGTTTTGTGTGAGGCGCCGGACTATGGATTTTGGAATAAAAGTTGGCAAGAAGTGATGTGTAAACAAGTGCGATAAGTGTTGTCGTGGAGCGGGGGCTGCCTGAAGAACTCTTGCTGGACTTAATAGTTGCTTATGTTGGAAATGAATTCGCGATGCAATTGGAGCGGGTTTGCTCACGAAGGCGATCTGCCTGCCAATCAAGTGCTGACTGGTACGCCGCCTTCGCGAGCAAGCCCGCTCCCATAGTGGGAGTGTGTGGTAGCGGCTAGCGTGGGTCGACGTTATCCAGCGCTCGGTTCGCCAGCAAGCCGCCCAGTTCGATCAGTTGCTGAATGCCCAGGGCGACGTGGCGCCGGGAACCTTCCAGATCGAAGGCCAGGTCGCTGACCATGGCATTGGCCGAGGCCAGGGTTTCGCTGAGGTTGGCGAGCAGGGCTTCGGTGTCGATGCCGTTGACGACGGTGAAGACTTGGCTTGGAGCAGGCTCGGGCTTGGTGGGTTTGGGCTTGAGGTAGAAGTCGAGGGCGCGGTCGGCGGCTTTGTCGAATTCTTTGGTGTTGAGGGTGGTTGGATCGGTGTCTGGCGGATTAGGTGTTGGTTTGAACATAGATGAAACTCCAGGTAAGAAATTGGAGCCATCCCTTTCGCTACCAAACGAAGGGAGGTGGCCATACGAAGGTTGGTAGACCGGTTACCTGGCAACCCGGCGCGTCCGAGGACGCCCTGCGCATGACCACCATAAAACAGAGGGCATAGAAATCCCCTGCGTCAGGTTGCACGTGCACCAGGAAAACCGGGCTACCAAACCCGATCGCTGATTCGTCAGCGACCGGAAAACGATAAAGCCCGACCCCAAGGCGCACAAGCCGGCGGATTCTGGCGTAGTTGTAGGCAACGGCGCAAGGCGAGGTGGTCAGGTCCTACGCCGTGGCTGACGGGATAAACATTTGGCCTTTCGGTGTCAGTAAACCCAGACCTCCACCCGCCGATTCCTGACCCGACCTTCATCCTCGCTGTTGGCCGCCACCGGCATCAGGGCGCCGAAGCCGCGTACTTCGCGCAGCGCCACACCGTGTTTGACCAATTCGCGCCGCACCGCCATGGCCCGCAACCGGGACAGAAGGTCGGCGCGTGCCGGGTCGTCCTTGGCGTCGCCAAACCCAACCAGCGTCACTCGGCGGTCGAGCTTGTCGTGCTGCTTTATATAGGCGAGCACACGCCCCAGGTCCTGCTGGGCCTTGTTGTCGAGGCTGGCGCTGCCTTCTTCGAAGCGGAAGTTGACCGACAGCCGTTGGGCATGGCGGCTCAGGGCCTGATAACCCTCAGGCATCAGCGCATTGGGGGTGACGGCCATGGCCTGGACGGTTTGCGCGATGAACCCGTTGGCCGCGACGATGGCCTGGCCTTTTTCGCTTTGGGTGAACTCAACCAGTGCCTCGGCCCACGGGTTGGTTTCTTGCGGTGGCAGGTAAAAGAACAGCCTGCGCGACAAAGGGTAGTCTTCGGTGGCGATCAGGTGGGTCAGCGGCATCATGGGCTGGGAGTCGCCGTCGACAATCGCCAGCGTCTTGGCCTGGCGCACGTAGGGCAAACCGATGAAACCGATGCCTTGCGGATCCTGGCTGACAGCGTCGGACAGTTGCTCGCTGGATTCGAAGCGCCGGGCAGAAGGGGCCAGGCGTTTTCCCTGTCGGTTGAGCACCAGTTCCTTGAAGGTGTCGTAGGTGCCGGATTGCTCATCCCGCGCGTAGAGATGAATCGGGCCGCCGGCGCCGCCCACCGATTCCCAGGTGTTCACCTCGCCGCTGAAGATCTTCGCCAGTTGCCGGGTGTCGAGCTGGCGCAGCGGGTTTTGTGGATGAAGAATGATCGCCAGGCCATCGATGGCGATGACCTGTTCGGCGCTGGGGTTTTTCAGGTCCCCCAGATGTGCCAACTCCTTGAGCTCGCTGTCCTTGATCGGTCGCGAAGAGGCCGCCAGTTCGGCGCTGGCGTGCTTGAGGGCGGCAAATCCGGTGCTGGAGCCATGGGCGGCAATGTCGATTTCCACCCGCCGACCATCGGCGGCCTGGCCGACGATACGCTGCTCGTTCTCACGGTCGGTGATTTCGGTACGGACCTTGAGCAGCCCCTGATCCACCATCAGCGCCTTGACCAGCGCCGGCCCCAGCGTGGCGCCGATGGTGTTCGAGCCCTGCAGGCGCAGCGCGGGGCCGTGTTCGGGAATCGGCAGGCCGCTGGCCCATGCCGTGAGCGGCAGCCAGAGGCCCATGAAAAAAACAACGCGCAGCCGCATGCCGACACCTTCTGAACCTGAGAACGTGCCGGAAGATTAAGTCAGTCAGGTTACTGAAAAGTGACAGGCGTGCGACTTGTCAGCCGCAGTTCGCCGAAGATCCCTTGTGGGAGCGAGCCTGCTCGCGATAGCGGTGCAACTGCCACATTGATTTTGAATGTGCCGCCGTTATCGCGAGCAGGCTCGCTCCCACAAGGTTTGTGTATGCCCCGGATTTAGCTCAACTGCAGCCAGATCGGCGCATGGTCCGAAGGTTTCTCCATGCCGCGCAGTTCATAATCCACCCCGGCATCCTTGACCCGTGGCAGCAGCCCATGGGAGGTGAGGATCAGGTCGATGCGCAGGCCACGCTTGGGCTCGTCTTCGAACCCGCGGCTGCGGTAGTCGAACCAGCTGAAGCGGTCGGTGACGTCCGGGTTCAGGTGCCGGAAGCTGTCCACCAGGCCCCAGTTCTTCAGGCGGGCCATCCACTCGCGCTCTTCCGGCAGGAAGCTGCATTTGCCGGTTTTCAGCCAGCGTTTCATGTTGTCCGGGCCGATGCCGATGTCGCTGTCTTCCGGGGAAATGTTCACGTCGCCCATCACCACCACGGGCTGGTCGTTGCTGAAACGGCTTTCCAGAAGTTGTTGCAGGTCGTTGTAGAAACGCTCCTTGGCCGGGAACTTGGTCGGGTGGTCGCGGCTTTCGCCTTGGGGGAAGTAACCGTTCATGATGGTCACCGGCACGCCGTTGGCATCGGCGAAGGTGCCCCAGATGAAACGCCGTTGGGCGTCTTCCTCGTCGCTCTCGAAGCCTTTGTGCAACGTCAGTGGAGCCTGGCGGGAGAGCAGGGCGACGCCGTAGTGGCCCTTCTGCCCATGGTAATGCACGTGATAACCCAGGGCCTGCACCTCGGCCAGGGGGAATTGCTCGTCGTGGACCTTGGTTTCCTGCAGGCCGATCACGTCCGGCTGGTGCTTCTCGATCAGCGCCGCCAGCTGATGGGGGCGGGCGCGCAGCCCGTTGATGTTGAAGGAGACGATCTTCATGGTCGGCTGTCCTGGCAAAACTGCGATGCTAGCTGACATGTAGGAGCACGGCCAGCGTGGCAGTAGGACAAATGCGCTGCTAATGTCCTGTGCATGTAGGAACGATCACAGCCCAATCGGGTTCGTACTCAATAAGAGCGGGGCCTCACCGAGCCTCGCCCAGGAGATTGACCGTCATGCCAGAAACCGCCACCGCCATCGCCGACATCCATATGCTCGACAGCGGTTATTCCCGCGAGGCACGTTCATTGCTCTACCAGGCCTATCGTCATGAACCGACCTTCAGCTTCCTGTTCGAATCCGAGCGGCCCGGTTATGAACATCGGGTACGGGCCACGGTGCGTGAGTTGGTCAAACAGCATTTTCTCCAGGATCTGCCGGCCATCGGCTTGCTGGTCAACGACCGCCTGATCGGCATCGCACTGATTGCTCCACCGCAGCGCCGCCTGGGTATCACTGAAAGCTGGGCCTGGCGCCTGCGCATGGTGTTGAGCACCGGCTTTCGCTGCACCCGGCGTTACCTGGACTACCATGCCGCAGTGACGGCTTGCCTGCCGTCGGATTCTGTCCATGTATTGCCCCTGCTGGGAGTTCATCCGCAGTTCCAAGGCCAACACTTCGGCGAACAGTTACTGGCGGCGGTGCATAACTGGTGTGCGGTGGACGAAAACTCCCAAGGTGTGGTGCTGGATACCGGCAACCCACGTTACCTGGAGTTCTATAAACGTCAGGGTTATGAGGAAATCGGCGAGATTGCGGTAGGACCCGTCCGCGAACATGTCTTCTTTCACGCCAACCCGCAGGTATTGCAGAGCGCGACGGCGTAATCCGGGGAAACTTTTGAGACATGTCCGGCTCTATCAGGCTTCCAAGCTCGTGATAGCATCCGCGCCATGAATTTCCCAGGACGAATGACCAGTGGTGCGCTCTTGCTGTCCCTCAGCTGCGCGGCACTGGCACAAAGTGAATTGGATGTACGGGTCAAGCCGTCCAACGACCAGCTCAAGGCTAACGTAGAAGGCTATATCGGCGGCGTGGGCGATCGTGACGAAGAGGCCTTGCTGCGTTTCAGTCGGGGTGCCGAAGAACAGGCGCGCAAAGCCGCCCAGGCGTTGGGTTACTACCAGCCGCAGATCGACAGCGAGGTCGAGGGCGGCAAGACCCCGCGCCTGATCCTGACCATCGACCCTGGCGAGCCCGTGCACCTGCGCAATGTCACCGTGCGCATCGATGGCCCGGCCGCTTCCCTCAAGGCTTTTCGTGTACCGGACAACGTCGCGCTCAAACCTGGCGCGGTGCTTAATCATGGGCGCTATGAAGACGCCAAACGGATCATCCAGAACCAAGCCTCGCGCTACGGATTTTTCAGCGGGCGATTTGTCAGCCAGAAGCTGTTGGTGGACCCCCAGGCCGGCGTGGCCGACATCGAGCTGGTCTACGACAGCGGCCCGCGCTACGCCCTGGGCCCGGTGAATTTCGAGGGTGACACGCCCTTTGATGAAGAGTTGTTGCAGCGCATGGTGCCGTTCAAGGCGGGCGAGGCGTACGACTCGGAACTCATCGCAGAACTCAACCAGGCCCTGCAATCGAGCGGATATTTCGAAGGCGTTCGGGTGGACGCGGCACCGACCGCCGCCACCGATAACGTGATCCCGGTGGCGGTCAAGCTCGAGACCCGCAAGCCGCGCACCATGGGCCTGGGCCTGGGGTTCTCCACCGACGTCGGCCCGCGGGCCAAGGCCAATTGGACGCGCCACTGGGTCAATCCCCAGGGCCACAGTTATGGCTGGGAAGCCGAAGTGTCGGCGCCCCGGCAGAACGTTGGCCTTTGGTACGACGTACCCCTGGACCCGCCCTTGACCGACAAGATGCGCTACGCCGGTGGCTATCAATATGAAGAGCTGTCCGGCACCGATAGCCTCAGCAAGCTGCTGACCGTGGGCCCGGAATGGCACAGCAAGTTGCCCAGTGGCTGGCAACGGGTGGTGTCGCTCAAGTGGCAGCGTGAGGAGTATCGGCTCGGCGACGATTCGGGCCTGAGCACCTTGCTGATGCCGGGCGTGAGCTATTCCTACCTGCGCAGTGACAACCGTATCGATCCGCGCAACGGCTATCGCATTCAATTCGACACCAAGGTCGCCAAGGAAGGGCTTGGATCGGACAACAACCTTTTATATGGCACGGCCATGGTCAAGGGCCTGACTACGGTGTTCGACAAGCATCGTCTGCTGGCCCGGGCCCAGGTCGGTGGCAGTGCCACCAATGGCTACAAATCCATCCCGCCATCCCTGCGCTTCTTCGCCGGTGGCGACCAGAGCGTGCGCGGTTACGATTATCAGAGCCTGTCACCGGAAAACTCCGAAGGGGATCGCATCGGTGGTCGCTACATGGTCGCCGGCAGCCTCGAGTATCAGTATTCGATTGCGCAAAAATGGCGGGTGGCGACCTTCGTCGACCAAGGCAACTCCTTTAACAGCCTTGAGCTGCCGAGCCTCAAGACGGGTGTCGGCGTCGGTGTGCGCTGGGTGTCGCCGGTGGGGCCGATCCGCCTCGACCTCGCCCATGCGCTGGACGACGACGGCGGCATTCGCTTGCACTTTTCCATGGGGCCCGAGTTGTGAATCGCGGTTTGAAAATAGCGCTGCTGGCGCTCGGCACGTTGCTGCTGGTGGTCTTGCTGACCCTGGGCATCGTGCTCGGCACGCAATGGGGCAGCCGTTGGGCGCTTGGTGTTGTGCCGGGTTTGAGTACGGATAATTTTCAGGGACGGTTGGGCGGCCAGTGGAGTGCCGACCACCTGTTGTGGCAGCAGGACAGCAGCCGAGTGGAACTCGATCAGGTGATTTTCGCCTGGTCGCCGCTATGCCTGGCGCGCATGACCCTGTGCATCGATCAGCTCAAGGCCGACAAGGTCAGCCTGCAATTTCCTCCGTCCGCTGACGAACCGAGCAGCGGTCCGATCACCTTGCCGGACCTGAACTTGCCGCTTGCCCTGGAACTGGGCGACGTGCAGGTCGGCAGCCTGTTGTTCAATGGCAGCGAACAGCTCAAGGGCTTGCAACTGGCCGCGCATTGGACCGCCCAGGGTCTGCAGATCGACTCGGTGCAGCTGCAGCGCGACGAGCTGAGCCTGACGCTGTCCGGTTTGCTGCAACCCGGCGGCGACTGGCCGCTGAAGGCCCAGGGCCGGTTGACCTTGCCGGCGCCAGGCGCCACGCCTTGGACGCTGGACCTGAACATCGATGGCAATCTGCTCAAAACCCTCAACCTCAACGCCGACAGCAGTGGTTATCTGCAAGGCCGGTTGGTCGGTGAGCTGCAACCGCTGGCGGACAACCTGCCGGCCAAGGTACGCATCACCGCTGACGGCTTCAGGGCCAGCGCCGATCTGCCGGATACCCTGATGCTCAATCAATTGGAGCTGACGGGCGAAGGCGATCTGAACAGCGGCTACCAGTTGCTTGGCAAGGCAACGTTGCCCGCCGAAAAAGGCCCGGTGGCCTTGCTGCTGCAAGGCAAAGTGGACGCCAACGGTGCGCAGATCGCCGGCCTGGACCTCAACGCCAGTGATCAGCAATACCTCAAGCTCACCGGCCAGCTGGATTGGCGCGAAGGCCTGAGCGCCGAGGCGAAAATCGCCTGGCTGGACTTCCCCTGGCATCGCCTCTATCCGCTGATCGACGAGCCGCAAGTGACGCTGCGCAGTTTCAATGGTGAAGTGTCGTATACCGATGGCAAGTACCTGGGCAATTTCCAGGCGGCGCTGGACGGTCCCGCCGGAGCGTTCAGCCTGGACAGCCCATTCAGCGGCGACCTGACGACAATCCATTTGCCGGAACTCAAACTCGCCGCCGGGCAGGGCAAGGCCGAAGGCCATCTGAACCTGGAGTTTGCCGACGGCATCGCCTGGGACACGGCGCTGGAACTGTCGGCCATCAACCCGGCGTACTGGCTGGGGGAGCTGCCCGGCACCCTGGCCGGGCCGTTGCGCAGCAAGGGTTCGATGAAAAATGACCGCCTGGAGCTTGATGCGGACCTGGACCTCAAGGGCAAGTTGCGCGGCCAACCGGCGCTGTTCCAAGCCAAGGCCAACGGTGTTGGTGAGCAGTGGAACCTCAGCGCGCTGGACATTCGCCTGGGTGACAACCGCATCAACGGCACGGGCAGCCTGCAAGAAAAACTCAGCGGTCAGATCGATATCAAACTCTCGCGCCTGGCCCAACTCTGGCCGCAATTGCGCGGCCAGTTGGTCGGTCGCCTCAACGTGGCCGGGACACTCAAGGCCCCCCAAGGCAAGCTCGACCTGCAAGGCACGCAACTGGCGTTGCAGGACAACCGCCTGCAAAGCCTGAACCTGGATGCGACCCTCGACAGCGCGCAGCGCGGCAAGGTTGACCTCAAGGCCAGCGGCATTCGGGCGGGCGATACGTCGCTCGGTGTCCTGACGGTGAGCGGGCAGGGCGACATCAGGCAGCAAAAACTGACCCTCGACCTGCAAGGGCCGCAGCTGGAAACGGCCCTGGCGCTCGATGGCGTGCTCGACCAAGGCAACTGGCGCGGGCGTCTCAGCACTGGCAATGTGCAGGCCGGCGGCCAGGCTTGGCGTCTGCAAGCCCCGGCCAAGCTGGAGCGCCTGGCCAATGGCACGCTCAACCTGGGGGCCCACTGTTGGCGTTCCGGCGAGGCCAGCCTGTGTGGTGAGGATCAGCGCCTGATGCCGGAGCCGAAGCTGCGCTATCACCTCAAGCAATTCCCCATCGAAAGCCTGGCCCAGTGGATGCCCAAGGATTTTGCCTGGCAGGGCCGACTCAACGCCGACCTGCAACTGGACCTGCCGGCCAGCGGCCCGAACGGGCGCATTCTGGTGGACGCCAGCGGCGGCACTTTGCGGATCCGGGACAAGGACCGCGACGCTGAGCAATGGCTGGACTTCCCCTACCAGACCTTGACCCTCGACAGTCGCCTGACGCCCAAACGGATCGACACCAGCCTGAATTTCGTTGGGGCCAAGCTGGGCGAACTGATGCTCCAGGCGCAGATCAATCCGTTGCCGGCCAGCAAACCGCTGAGCGGCTCGTTCCGCCTGAGCGGCCTGGACTTGTCCGTGGCGCGGCCATTCCTGCCAATGGTGGAAACCCTCACCGGTCACCTGAATGGCAGCGGCACGCTGTCGGGTGGTTTGTTGGCGCCCCAGGTCAACGGCAACCTGTTGATCAGCGATGGCGAAGTGTCCGGCCCGGAACTGCCGGTCAGCCTCGAAGACTTGCAGATGCGCGCAACGATTGCCGGTGAAACGGTGCGCCTCAACGGTGACTGGAAAAGTGGCAAGGGCGGCCGAGGCAGCCTGACCGGGGACATCGGCTGGGGCGAAGCCCTGAGCATGGACCTGGCGCTCAAGGGTTCGCAATTGCCGGTCACCGTCGAGCCTTACGCGGTGCTGGAGGTGGCGCCGGACCTGACCCTCACGTTGCAGGGCGAGCGGCTTTCCATCGCCGGCAAGGTCCTGGTGCCCAAAGGCGAAATCACCGTGCGCGAACTGCCGCCGTCTACCGTCAAGGTGTCGGATGATACGGTGATCGTTGGCCACCAGACCGAGGAGGGCAAGACACCGATGGCCATGGCGATGGACATCGATGTGATCGTGGGCCAGGAAAAGCTCGCGTTTTCGGGCTTCGGCCTGACGGCCAACGTACAAGGCCAGGTGCACATCGGCGACAACATGGACACTCGCGGTGAACTCTGGCTCAACGACGGTCGCTACCGGGCCTATGGGCAACGGCTGACGGTGCGTCGGGCGCGGCTGCTGTTCGCCGGGCCGATCGACCAGCCTTACCTGGATATCGAAGCGATTCGCCAGACCGACGACGTGATCGCCGGCATTCGTTTGAGCGGCAGCGCCGAACAGCCGACCACGCAAATCTTCTCTGAACCGGCCATGAGCCAGGAGCAGGCGTTGTCTTATCTGGTACTCGGCCGGCCGCTGAGCACCACGGGCGAGGACAACAACATGCTCGCCCAGGCGGCACTGGGCCTGGGGCTGATGGGCAGTGCGGGGGTGACCACCAGCCTCGCCAACAATCTGGGCATCGAGGATTTCCAGCTCGACACCCAGGGCAGCGGCGATACCACCAGCGTCGTGGCCAGCGGCAATCTGACGGAAAAACTCAGCCTGCGTTACGGCGTCGGCGTGTTCGAACCGGCCAACACCATCGCCCTGCGCTACAAACTCAGCAAGCGGGTGTACCTGGAAGCCGCCAGCGGCGTCGCCAGCTCCCTGGATATCTTCTACAAGCGCGATTTCTAAGCCTTCGCGCCACCCCTGTGGGAGCGAGCCTGCTCGCGATAGCGATGTATCAGCCGACTCAATGTTGACTGTCACGACGCTATCGCGAGCAGGCTCGCTCCCACATTTTTTATCTGCGTTTGTCGGGTTGTGCATAGCAACCTAACTATTTGTTTGACATTTGCTGCCTAGGCAGTAAAATCTCGACATACATTCACTGCCTAGGCAGTAAAAGGTGGTCAGATGAAACATTTCACCCCGGACGATTTCCACAATTGCCACCTCGGCATGCTGCTCGGTCGTGCCGCGCTGCTCAAAGACCGAATCATCGACACCCACATGGAACCCGTCGGCATCACCGCCGCGCAGTTCAAGGTGTTGATCATCATGGCCCAGCACGGCATCGATACGCCGGTCGAGCTGTGTCGGTACCTGTCCCTGGACAGCGGCTCGATGACGCGAATGGTCGATCGTCTGGAGCAGAAAGGTTTTCTGATCCGCCAGCGCTCGGCGGATGACCGTCGGCAGGTGCGACTGGTGCTGACCGAAGCCGGCCAGGCCCTGGCCGATCGTCTGCCTGTTATCGGCGCCGATGCCATGAACCAGTTGGCGGGCGCCATCAGCCGCGAGGAGTTGCAAATCCTCGAACAAATCCTCAAGAAAATTCTGCTCGCCGCCGGTGATCCCATCACCGTGTTGCGGTTGGGGGACAAATGAGTCGTAAAACCTTGCGTACCCGCATCAGCCTGGTGTTGCTGGCCATGAGCCTGGCTGGTTGTGCCAGTTACAGCGGCCTGAACACCGAAGGCGTCCGCCTTGAGGCTCAAAACCTCAAGGCCGGGCAGTCTCTCAACGGCGTCACGCTGTCGCCCGCTTCCTGGCCGAAAAGCGATTGGTGGAAAAGCCTCGGCGATCCACAACTCGACGGTCTGATCCACGAAGCGTTGCGCGACAGCCCGGACATGCAGATCGCCAGCGCCCGGGTGCATCAGGCCAGTGCCGCTGCATACGCCGCCAATGCGGCGCGCATGCCGACCCTGGATGCCAGCGCCAGTGTCAGCCGTTCGCGGCTGGCCCGTGACCAGGACCCGCAAGGGCAGGGCGGGGCGTACAGCACCCTGCGTTCGCTGGGCGTGGATTTCAATTACAACTTCGACCTCTGGGGCGGCCAGCGTGCGGCCTGGGAAGCGGCCCTGGGCGAGGCCCGCGCCGCCGAGATCGACCGGCAGGCCGCTCGCCTGACGCTCGCCGCTGACGTGGCCCGGGCCTACAGCGATCTGGGGCAGGCCCATATCATTTATGACCTGGCCTCCGAGGACCTCAAGCGCACCCGGCAAATGCTCGATCTGGGCAAGCGCCGCCTCAGCGCCGGGATCGACAGCGAATATCAGTTCCAGCAGACCGAAAGCCTGGAAGCCAGCGCCGATGCGAGTCGGATCGACGCAGAAAAACGCCTGCAAAGCGCAAAAATCGCCTTGGCGGTGCTGTTGGGCAAGGGGCCGGACCGCGGCAATGAAATTGCTCGCCCTCACGTGCTGCAAGCCAGCGCCGTTGCCCTGCCGTCGAACCTGCCAGCCGAATTGCTGGGCCGTCGTCCGGATCTGGTCGCCGGTCGTTGGCGAGTCGAGGCGGCGGGCAAGGACATTGAAGCCGGCAAGACTCAGTTCTACCCCAACCTCAACCTGAGCGCGGCGGCGGGGGTGCAGTCATTGTTGGGAGACGCGATGTTCGGTTCGGCCAGCCGCTTCTTCAACGTAGCGCCGACGGTGTCGCTGCCGATCTTCGACGGTGGGCGACTGCGGGCGGACCTGGATGCCAGGGATGCCGATTACGACATGGCGGTGGCGCAGTACAACAAGAGCCTGGTCAAGGCCCTTGGAGATGTCAGCGACACCATCAACCAGTTGCGCGACATCGCTCGGCAGATCGCCGCGCAGCAACACGCTACCGATATCGCGCAGAACTCTTACGACACCGTGGTCCAGCGCTATGGCTCCGGCATCGGAAATTACCTGGATGTGCTGAGCATCGAGCAGCAATTGCTCCAGGCCCAGCGCCAACTGGCGAACCTGAATGCCGAGCAGATCGACCTGTCGATCCAACTGATGCAGGCCCTGGGCGGTGGCTTCGAGGCCGACACCCTGGCTTCGGCCGCGCCGGCCTCCACCACGTCGCACAACTGATTCGAGGTACTTGTCATGGCTACTGCCGAAACTACCCAACCCTCTGAAACTGCCCAGGACAGCAGCAACCCGCGCAAGCGCAAGCTGATGCTGCTGGGGCTGGCACTGATTGTCGTCCTGGGTGGCCTGGGCGTCTGGGCCTGGCACGAACTGTATGGCCGCTGGAGCGAGAGCACCGACGACGCCTATGTGAACGGCAACGTGGTGGAAATCACACCGCAGGTCACCGGCACCGTGGTGAGCATCGGTGCCGACGACGGTGACCTGGTACGCGAAGGCCAGGTGCTGGTGCAGTTTGACCCGAACGACGCCGAGGTCGGGCTGCAAAGTGCCCAGGCCAATCTGGCCCGTACCGTGCGCCAGGTGCGTGGCTTGTACAGCAACGTCGATGGCATGCGCGCCCAGGTCAAAGCCCAGGAGGCCGAAGTACAGAAGGCCCAGGAGAACTACAACCGACGCAAGAACCTGGCGGCCGGCGGGGCGATTTCCCGGGAGGAACTGTCCCACGCCCGTGACGATTTGACCTCGGCGCAGAATGCGTTGGCCAACGCCAGACAGCAACTCAAGACCTCCAGTGCCTTGGTGGATGACACCGTGGTGGCTTCCCATCCAGACGTGCAGTCGGCCGCCGCGCAATTGCGTCAGGCCTACCTGACCAACGCCCGCAGCACCTTGATCGCGCCGGTCACCGGATACGTCGCCAAGCGCACGGTGCAGTTGGGCCAGCGGGTGCAGCCGGGCACGGCGCTGATGGCGGTGATTCCGCTGGATCAGTTATGGATTGACGCCAACTTCAAGGAAACCCAGCTGCGGGACATGCGCATCGGCCAGCCGGTGGACATCGAAACGGACCTCTATGGCAGCGACGTGAAGTACAGCGGCACCGTCGACAGTCTCGGTGCGGGCACCGGCAGCGCGTTTGCCTTGTTGCCAGCGCAGAACGCCACCGGCAACTGGATCAAGATCGTGCAGCGGGTGCCGGTGCGTATTCATATCAACGCCCAGGAATTGGCCAAGCATCCGCTGCGGGTCGGCCTGTCGACCCAGGTCGACGTCAACCTGCGCGACCAGAGTGGTCCGGTGCTGGCCCAGCAACCACCGAAACAAGCCTCTTTCAGCACCCAGGTCTATGACCGGCAACTGGTCGACGCCGACGCGATGATCACCCGGTTGATTCACGAAAACAGTGCCGCGGCGAGCAAGACCGCGCAGCGCTAGTCAGTTATGGGCATGAACCTGTGGGAGCGAGCTTGCTCGCGATGGCATTGGCCCAGCCAGCATCGGTGGTGACTGATACACCGCTATCGCGAGCAAGCTCGCTCCCACAGGGTTTGTGTCTGGCCCTAAGGGATTTCGCCACCTCTGCTTCATAGGATTTCGCAATGAGCAATAACGCGTCCTTCACGCCGCCCAGCCTGTTGCTCAGCACCATCGGGCTGTCGTTGGCGACGTTCATGCAAGTGCTCGACACCACCATTGCCAACGTCGCTTTGCCGACCATTTCCGGCAACCTGGGTGTCAGTTCGGAGCAGGGCACTTGGGTCATCACCTCGTTCGCGGTGAGCAACGCCATCGCGCTGCCGCTGACCGGCTGGCTCAGCCGTCGGTTTGGCGAGGTGAAGCTGTTTTTGTGGGCGACCCTGCTGTTCGTGCTCGCCTCGTTTCTGTGCGGTATCTCGACTTCGATGCCGGAGCTGATTGGCTTTCGTGTTCTTCAGGGGCTGGTGGCCGGGCCGTTGTACCCCATGACCCAGACCTTGCTGATTGCCGTGTATCCGCCGGCCAGGCGCGGCATGGCCCTGGCGTTGCTGGCGATGGTCACGGTGGTGGCGCCGATCGCCGGGCCGATCCTCGGCGGCTGGATCACCGACAGCTACAGTTGGCCGTGGATCTTCTTTATCAACGTGCCCATCGGGATCTTCGCCGTGATGGTGGTGCGCCAGCAACTGAAGGCGCGGCCGGTGGTCACCAGCCACCAGCCAATGGATTACGTGGGGTTGATCACGCTGATCATCGGTGTCGGTGCGCTGCAGGTGATCCTCGACAAAGGCAACGACCTGGATTGGTTCGAGTCGAACTTCATCATTATCGGAGCGCTGATCTCGGTCATTGCCCTGGCGGTGTTTGTGATCTGGGAAATGACCGACCGCCATCCGGTGGTCAATCTGCGGCTGTTCGCCTACCGCAACTTTCGCATCGGCACCATTGTGCTGGTGGGGGGCTACGCCGGGTTCTTCGGCATCAACCTGATCCTGCCGCAGTGGTTGCAGACCCAGATGGGCTACACCGCCACCTGGGCCGGGCTGGCGGTGGCGCCCATTGGCATCCTGCCGGTATTGATGTCGCCCTTCGTTGGCAAATACGCCCACAAGTTCGACCTGCGCCTGCTGGCCGGGCTGGCGTTTCTGGCCATCGGCCTGAGCTGCTTCATGCGCGCCGGGTTCACCAACGAAGTGGATTTCCGGCACATCGCCCTAGTGCAGTTGTTCATGGGGATCGGCGTGGCGCTGTTCTTCATGCCGACCTTGAGCATCCTGATGTCGGACCTGCCGCCACAACAGATCGCGGATGGTGCGGGACTGGCGACGTTCCTGCGCACCCTGGGCGGTAGCTTTGCCGCATCGCTGACCACCTGGATCTGGATACGCCGGGCCGACCAGCACCATGCCTACCTGAGTGAAAGCATCAGCACCTATGAGCCGGCCACCCGCGAGGCGCTTAACCATCTCGGTGGCGCGAGCACACCGGCTTATGCCCAGCTCGACCAGATCCTCAACAGCCAGGCGTACATGCTCTCCACCGTGGATTACTTCACGCTGCTGGGTTGGGCGTTCATGGGCTTGATCGTGTTGGTGTGGCTGGCGAAGCCGCCGTTTGCGGCGAAGGCGGGGCCTGCGTCGGCGGGGCATTGATTCAGAAGTGAAATGCAATCCATTGTGGGAGCGAGCCTGTGGGAGCAAAGCTTGCTCGCGATGAACGATGACACGGTCTTGCAGTGGAACCGTGTCGCCTGCATCGCGAGCAAGCTTTGCTCCCACAAGGGATATCTGCGTTCTTCAGTTGCTTGGCAACGCCAACTGCGCATTGCCAAAACCAAACGGCGCCAAGGCAAACCCCTGTTCATCCACCTGCAACGCCCAGCCTTGCTTGTCCCAATCCCCCAGCACAATGCGCCGGGCGGCGTGTTCGCCCAGTTGCAGCTTATGGATAGCGGGGCGGTGGGTGTGGCCGTGGATCAAGGTCTTCACGCCGTATTCCTGCATGATCCGCGGGATCTCTTCGGGCGTGACGTCGACGATGTCATTGGCTTTCATTCGCGTCTGCGTGCGGCTTTCGCTGCGCAGTTTGCGCGCCAGTTTCTGGCGACTGCCCAGCGGCAGGTGACGCAGGATGAACAGCGTGACCGGGTTGCGCAGCCAGCGCCGCAACTTCATGTAGCCTTCGTCGCGGGTGCAGAGGCTGTCGCCGTGCATCAGCAGCACCGGTTCGCCGTTGAACTGCACGACACTGGGGTCCTTGAGCAGGGTGCAGCCGGCCGCTTTGCAGAAGGCTTGCCCGAGCATGAAGTCACGATTGCCGTGCATCAGGAAAATGGCCGTGCCGCTGTCGCTCAATTCGCGCAGGGCCTGGCAGATGGAACGCTGGAACGGCGTCATGGCATCGTCGCCGATCCAGGCTTCAAAAAAGTCGCCCAGGATGTACAACGCTTGCGCCGAGCGGGCGCGTGTGGCGATCAAATCCAGAAACGCCCGGGTAATGTCCGGGCGCTCCTCTTCCAGATGCAAGTCTGAAATCAGCAGTATCACTCAATGATCTCGGCTTTCTCGATGATCACGTCTTCTGCTGGCACGTCCTGGTGGCCGGCCTTGGAAGTGGTGGAAACGCCTTTGATCTTGTCGACCACGTCGGTGCCTTCAACCACTTTGCCGAACACCGCGTAACCCCAGCCCTGGGTGGTCTTGCTGCTGTGGTTCAGGAAGCTGTTGTCGGCCACGTTGATGAAGAACTGCGCGGAAGCCGAATGCGGTTCCATGGTGCGGGCCATGGCGACGCTGTACTTCTCGTTCGCCAGACCGTTGTCGGCTTCGTTCTGGATGCTTGGGCGCTTGTCTTTCTTTTCTTTCATGCCTGGCTCGAAACCGCCGCCCTGGATCATGAAGTTGCCGATTACACGGTGGAAAACGGTGTTTTCGTAGTGGCCGGCCTTGACGTATTCAACGAAGTTGGCAACGGTGATCGGTGCCTTCTCGGCGTTCAGTTCCAGGACGATGTCGCCGTGGTTGGTGGTCAGTTTGACTTGAGTCATGATCGCTACTCTTTCAAGGAATTCGTGGGTTTCGGGGCTTTGCTGCCCGCAACCGGTCTGGCTTTAATCGGCCAGGCTGGGCAGTTTAGCGCGCCGAGCGGGTTTTTCGAGGCTGTTTTTCATCGGGTCGTCGATTAAATTCAATCGTTTACCGACCTGGCCTGTCAGGTGCTTGACAGCATCGGCTATGATACGGGCTTTGATTTATCAGGCCGCACCCGGCCGCGCACTTGTACGTTCAAGGATCCTATGAGCAAGCCCACTGTCGACCCTACCTCGAATTCCAAGACCGGCCCGGCCGTGCCGGTCAATTTCCTGCGCCCGATCATCCAGGCGGACCTGGATTCGGGTAAGCACACGCAGATCGTCACCCGTTTTCCGCCGGAGCCCAACGGCTACCTGCACATCGGTCACGCCAAGTCGATTTGCGTGAACTTCGGCCTGGCCCAGGAGTTTGGCGGCGTCACGCACTTGCGTTTCGACGACACCAACCCGGCCAAGGAAGACCAGGAGTACATCGACGCGATCGAAAGCGACGTTAAATGGCTGGGTTTTGAATGGGCCGGTGAGGTGCGCTATGCCTCGCAGTATTTCGACCAGTTGCACGACTGGGCGGTGGAGCTGATCAAGGCCGGCAAGGCCTACGTGTGCGACCTGACCCCCGAGCAGGCCAAGGAATACCGTGGCAGCCTGACCGAGCCGGGCAAGAACAGCCCGTTCCGTGATCGCAGCGTCGAGGAGAACCTGGACCTGTTCGCCCGCATGCGCGGCGGCGAGTTCCCGGACGGCGCACGGGTGCTGCGCGCGAAGATCGACATGGCCTCGCCGAACATGAACCTGCGCGACCCGATCATGTACCGCATCCGTCACGCCCATCACCACCAGACCGGCGACAAATGGTGCATCTACCCCAACTATGACTTCACCCACGGTCAGTCGGACGCCATCGAAGGCATCACCCACTCGATCTGCACCCTGGAGTTCGAAAGCCATCGTCCTTTGTACGAGTGGTTCCTGGAGCACCTGCCGGTGCCGGCTCAGCCGCGCCAGTACGAATTCAGCCGCCTGAACCTGAACTACACCATCACCAGCAAGCGCAAGCTCAAGCAACTGGTGGACGAAAAGCACGTCAACGGCTGGGATGACCCGCGCATGTCGACGCTGTCGGGCTTCCGTCGTCGTGGCTACACGCCAAAATCGATCCGCAACTTCTGCGAGATGGTCGGCACCAACCGTTCCGACGGCGTGGTGGACTTCGGCATGCTGGAATTCAGTATCCGCGACGACCTGGACCACAGCGCCCCACGCGCCATGTGCGTGCTGCGTCCGTTGAAAGTGGTGATCACCAACTACCCGCAAGACAAAGTCGAGAACCTCGAGCTGCCTTGCCACCCGAAAGAAGACATGGGCGTGCGCGTCCTGCCGTTCGCCCGGGAAATCTACATCGACCGTGAAGATTTCATGGAAGAGCCGCCAAAAGGCTACAAGCGCCTGGAGCCTGCCGGCGAAGTGCGCCTGCGCGGCAGCTACGTGATCCGCGCCGACGAAGCGATCAAGGACGCCGACGGCAACATCGTCGAACTGCATTGCTCGTACGATCCCGAGACTCTGGGCAAGAACCCGGAGGGTCGTAAGGTCAAGGGCGTGATTCACTGGGTGCCGGCCGCTGCCAGCGTCGAGTGCGAAGTGCGCTTGTACGATCGCCTGTTCCGTTCGCCGAACCCTGAAAAGGCCGAGGACAGCGCCAGCTTCCTGGACAACATCAACCCTGACTCCCTGCAAGTACTCACTGGTTGTCGTGCCGAGCCTTCGTTGGGCAACGCACAGCCGGAAGACCGTTTCCAGTTCGAGCGCGAAGGTTACTTCTGCGCGGATATCAAGGACTCGAAACCCGGTGCTCCGGTATTCAACCGTACCGTGACCTTGCGCGATTCCTGGGGTCAGTGATCAAGTCTTAAGGGAAACCCTGTGCTTACGATCTACAACACGCTCACCAAGAGCAAAGAAGTCTTCAAGCCGCTGGACGGTAACAAGGTCCGCATGTACGTCTGCGGGATGACCGTGTACGACTACTGCCACATCGGCCATGGTCGCAGCATGGTCGCTTTCGACCTGGTGACCCGCTGGTTGCGTTTCAGTGGTTATGACCTGACCTACGTGCGCAACATTACCGACATCGAAGACAAGATCATCAACCGTGCCCGGGAAAACGGCGAGCCTTACGATGCGCTGACCGAGCGCATGATCAAGGCCATGCACGAGGACGAGGCGCGCCTCAATATCCTCAAGCCGGACCTGGAGCCCCGTGCCACGGACCACATCCCAGGCATGCTGGCGATGATCCAGACCTTGATCGACAAGGGTTATGCCTACGCACCGGGCAATGGCGACGTGTATTACCGCGTCGCCAAGTTCATGGGCTACGGCAAGCTGTCGCGCAAGAAAATCGAAGACCTGCGCATCGGAGCGCGCATCGAAGTCGACGAGTCGAAACAGGACCCGCTGGACTTCGTGTTGTGGAAAGCCGCCAAGCCGGGTGAGCCGAGCTGGGAGTCGCCGTGGGGCGCCGGGCGTCCGGGCTGGCACATCGAATGCTCGGTGATGTCGACCTGCTGCCTGGGCGAGACCTTCGACATTCATGGCGGCGGCAGCGACCTGGAATTCCCGCACCACGAAAACGAAATCGCCCAGAGCGAAGCGGCCACCGGCAAGACCTACGCCAATGCGTGGATGCATTGCGGCATGATCCGGATCAACGGCGAGAAGATGTCCAAGTCCTTGAACAACTTCTTCACCATCCGCGACGTGCTCGACAAGTACCACCCCGAAGTCGTGCGTTACCTGCTGGTGTCCAGTCACTATCGCAGCGCCATCAACTACTCGGAAGACAACCTCAAGGACGCCAAGGGCGCCCTGGAGCGGTTCTACCATGCGTTGAAGGGTCTGCCGAAGGTCCCGGCCGCCGGTGGCGAAGCCTTCGTCGCGCGCTTCACTGAAGTGATGAACGACGACTTCGGCACGCCGGAAGCCTGCGCGGTGCTGTTCGAGATGGTGCGCGAGATCAATCGTTTGCGGGAGAGTGATCTCAACGCGGCGGCGGGCCTGGCGGCGCGTCTGAAAGAACTGGCCGGCGTCCTGGGTGTGTTGCAGCTCGAGGCGGATGATTTCCTTCAGGCCGGTGCCGAAGGTCGCGTGGACGCCGCCGAGGTCGAAGCGTTGATCCAGGCGCGCCTGACTGCGCGGGCCAACAAGGACTGGGCAGAATCCGACCGCATCCGCGACCAGCTCACCGCCATGGGCGTGGTGCTGGAAGACGGCAAGGGCGGGACGACCTGGCGTTTGGCTGACTGAGTCCTTACGCAATACCCCTGTGGGAGCGAGCCTGCTCGCGATGACGGAGTGTCAGACAACATTGTTGTCGGCTGATACACCGCCATCGCGAGCAGGCTCGCTCCCACAGTTTTTTGTATGCCTATCCTGGCAATCATCCTGTTATGAGCTAGTACTGTCAGGTCGATTCGACATCCTCTGACAGGAATCTTCCATGTTGGCTCATTGGTCTCTTGCGGCAATTCATCTTCTGGCTTTCGCCCTGGGGTTCTGGGCGGTACTTACCCGTGGCACGGCGTTGCGACGTCTGGCGGGCGGTACGGACGCGGTTCGAAATGTCTTGATGGCGGACAACCTGTGGGGGCTATCGGCGGTGGTCCTGCTGGTGACCGGCGGGATGCGTGCTTTTGGTGGGTTTGAAAAAGGCACGGACTATTACCTGCACCAACCGCTGTTTCACCTGAAGATGACGTTGTTCGTGCTGATCCTGTTGCTTGAAATCGCGCCGATGATCGCGCTGATCAAATGGCGGATGGCACTGGGCAAAGGGCGTGCGATCGATCCTTCGAAAGCCGGCCGGTTTGCGCGGATCAGTCACATTGAAGCTTTGTTACTGGTGCTGATGGTGGTCGCTGCCACAGGAATGGCTCGCGGCGTGGGGCTGGGTTGAGCCGTCACGAATACCTGCTTCATCGCCATTAAAACGAAACGTCTGACAGCCATGCTATGAGCCATGTCATTAGTATCGGTTTGACGGGATGAACGAAAAAATCAAAGGCGAGATGGAGCGGGGATGATGAGGGACAGTCGGCATGAATCTTTAGCCAGCCTTGCGACGATGCAGAAGGGCTGGCTACGGACTGCTACAGGGCTCAGGGCGTTTGCGGCTTGTCAGGGGCGGTAAGGCCCGCCTGAATGCGCTGATAAATCTCTTCGCGATGCACCGCAACGTTTTTCGGAGCGTTGATGCCGATACGGACTTGTTGGCCGCTAACGCCCAGAATGGTGATCGTGATGTCGTCACCAATGTTTATGCTTTCACCGACTTTGCGGGTGAGTATCAGCATGGTGTTCTCCTTGATTGCTTTATAGGGCACCTGATTCAGGCAGTGCAGATGTCGGTACTGCTTATAGATTAGTGCCAAGTGTCACAATGTGGGTGCCTCTTTCTGACGCGCAGACGCAGCATTAATTCCCAGGGTGCGACTATACAGAGACGCCGTGCAGGTTTCTCGTGTTTTGAGCGCTGTTTACGGCGTTATTGACGGGCTTGAGTGTTAAAATCCCCACTCCATGTCTTCCGGGGTAAAACGTTGTGCGCAAATTGGCTTGGGTAATCGCGGTATTGGCGCTGGCAGGATGCGGTGAAGGGCGTGACGTCGACACACCGAAGCCAAAGGTGGCGGCAACCACTGCACCGAGCGCCGCCGCTGCGCCGCAATGGGGCGTCGAGGTCCGGGGCGAAATCCCGCAGGCGGTCAGCGACCTGACCGCCTGGCTCATCGAGCACAGTTTTGTATCGAGTGTGGTGAAAGACAATGGCAAGGACCGGGTTCTGGTCGGGCCTTTCAATTCAAAGGCTGAAGCCGAGGCGAAGCAGGAGCAATTGAACGCCGCCCTGGTTCGAGCGAAAAAGCGCAACATCGAGTCGCTGGTGGTGGATTACCCGAGCGCTCAATAAACCCCGCAGAACAGAACAGTCAGATAAGCCACAACACCTGTGGGAGCGAGCCTGCTCGCGATAGCAGTGGCTCAGCCAACGTTGACGTTGACGGCGCTGCCGCTATCGTGAGCAAACAAGCTCCCACAGTTGATTGGCGCTGTTTACCCATGCGAGATCAACCGCAGGCCTTCAAATTCACCGGGCCCACGAACTCGTTGCCACGCCCCATCACGCACGCCACGCTCTGGTTGCGCTGGCGCTCCCAGCTCTGTACCGGGTAGGTCTTGTCCCAGGCTTCGTACAGGCGCCGGTCCTGTTTCGAAAGGCGCAGGCCGTATTGTTTGCTCATGTAGAAATACGTCCGGGCGATCATTCCGCGGATGGAAGGGCGGGGCATGACTTTCTTGGCCTTGAAATCCACCTGGGTCAGGCATGAGCCGTACTGGCCCGTCTGCGCCGGCAGCCAGCCAAAGCTGAAGTTGCTGCGGTCGCCGTTCACTTCCCCGATGCTGGGCACCAGGTTATGAAGATCGGCCTCGGCCCGTTGATAGACCGGGTCGTGGCGGGTGCAATTCTTCCGCCCGCCTTGTTGCCAGCATTGACGCTGATGCCCGATCTGCCACGCCGGGACGATATGCTCCCACTCGATACGCGCGGCGCGATTGGCGTTTTTGCGCGGCACATAACCGCAGGCTGCCAGGTTCACGCGATTGCCTGAGTATTTGCAGCCACAGTAGAACTCGGTGGATTGGGGGGCATAGAGTTTCCAGGCGACTTTCTTGGCCTCGCTGAAGGTACGGGGCGCATCGGCCTGCGCGCCCATGGCGACAATCGCAAGCAATAAAGCAAAACAACGAACACTCATCAGGCTCAATCTTCCTTCGGCACAACCCAGAACACCTGCACACCGCCATCGTCACGATAGGCGAGGGTCACATTGTCGTTCTCGTCGATTTCTTCCAGCAGGCGCTCCCACTCATCCACCGGCTCCTCGGGAAGCCGGAAGATCAGGGCCGCCTTGGCTTTTTGTGCGGTGGGGGAGTTGATGATTTTCGAGACCCGCAGGCCGAGGCGGGTATAGGAATCTAAGGGGGTAGTTGCAGCGGACGGCGTTGCCACAGGATTATCCTTATTGAGCTGTACGTGCGTACAGTATTTAACCGTAGGCATTTACGCAACTGCTTAAAATTCAAGAAAATCCTCTGACAACGCTTTTTCCGTTTTGGTGTAGGAAAAATTAAGCTAAAGAAGCCGCTCAAGCAGTCGATGGCCTTCGTAGGAATCTTATCCATGGAGTTTTGTTATGTCGTTTTCCGTCGGCTTTCCAAATGCAGCTGCCGTCACCATCGGCGGCCAGTCCGCGGCCACGCTCAAGGCCTTGAGCCAAGCGAGCGCCGAGGCAGCCGATGAGACCCTTGGCCAGACGCAGGCGCCAGGCCAGGTTCGTACGAGCATGAGCCCTGCGTCCGAAGGCAAGACCGAAAAGAGCGGGAGCACCCAGAGCATTGCCGTGCAGGTGTTGCTCAAACGCATGCAAGAGCTGCAACAGCAGCTCAGAGAACAGCAACAGCAGTTGTCTGCTGCGCAGAAGCAGGTCTATCCGACACCCGAAGCCAAAACCACTGCGGTCATGGCGATACAAGGCCAGATTGCCGACACCAGCGGTGCATTGCTGGAAGTCACTGGCCATCTGATCACAGAGCTGGCCAAGGGCTCCGGCTCGGGTGCCCTGGTCAACACGACCGTCTGATCCCCAGCCTTGCGGTGAAATCCGCACGTTGACAAAACCCGGAAGCTTTACCATAGTTCCCTTCACGCAAACGTTTGCGCAGCCTTCGTTGATGCTTGGCGACGGCCTGTGGAACGACTTCCCGTGCAACGATTTTGCTCAAAATAATCATAAAATCGGAGTGAACCCATGAAGTTGCCATTCGCTGGACGCCTTCTCGCCGTCGCCATGCTCGCCGCCGCATCCGCTGCGCTGCCTTTCTCTTCGGCATTTGCCCAGACCCCGGAAAAACCCAAGGTTGCCCTGGTCATGAAATCCCTGGCCAACGAGTTCTTCCTGACCATGGAAGATGGCGCCAAGGCCTATCAGAAGGAACACTCCGCCGATTTCGACCTGATCTCCAACGGGATCAAGGATGAAACCGACACCGCCAACCAGATCCGCATTGTCGAGCAGATGATCGTGTCCAAGGTCGATGCCCTCATCATCGCACCAGCCGACTCCAAGGCCATGGTGCCGGTGATCAAGAAAGCCGTCGACGCCGGCATCACCGTGATCAACATCGATAACCAGCTCGATCCGGACGTGGTCAAAAGCAAAAACATCACCGTGCCGTTCGTAGGCCCGGACAACCGCAAGGGCGCGCGCCTGGTGGGTGAGTACCTGGCCAAGCAGCTCAAGGCTGGTGATGAGGTTGGTATCATTGAAGGCGTGTCCACCACCACCAATGCCCAGGCACGCACCGCCGGCTTCAAGGATGCAATGGAAGCGGCGCAGATCAAGGTCGTTTCCCTGCAATCGGGCGACTGGGAAATCAACAAGGGCAATCAGGTTGCCGCCTCGATGCTCAGCGAATACCCGAACATCAAGGCACTGCTGGCCGGTAACGACAGCATGGCGGTCGGCGCGGTATCGGCCATTCGCGCTGCCGGCAAGGCGGGCAAGGTAAAAGTGGTCGGTTATGACAACATCAACGCCATCAAGCCCATGCTCAAGGACGGTCGCGTCCTGGCGACTGCCGACCAGTTCGCCGCCAAACAGGCTGTTTTCGGCATCGAGACGGCCCTGAAGATCCTCAAGGGCGAAGCCGTCGACAGCGGCACTAACGGCGTTATCGAAACTCCGGTCGAGCTGGTGACCCAGTAGTTATCCTGGCGACACAACGACGCTCGTCCTTGTTGGCGAGCGTATTGGAGAGTTTTTTATGTCCGTTCGCGACCCGAACGCTGTCCTTTCGGTCAGCGGCATCGGCAAGACCTATGCCCAACCGGTACTGAGCGACATCGACCTGACGTTGATGCGCGGCGAAGTGCTGGCGCTGACCGGCGAAAATGGCGCCGGCAAGAGCACCCTGTCCAAGATCATCGGCGGGCTGGTGACGCCGACCACCGGGCAGATGCAATTCCAGGGGCAGGATTATCGTCCTGGCAGTCGTACCCAGGCTGAAGAGCTGGGCGTGCGCATGGTGATGCAGGAGCTCAACCTGCTGCCGACACTTTCCGTGGCCGAAAACCTGTTCCTCCACAACCTGCCCAGTCGTGGCGGCTGGATCAGTCGCAAGCAACTGCGCAAAGCGGCGGTCGAGGCCATGGCCCAGGTGGGGCTCGATGCAATCGACCCTGACACACTGGTCAGTGAGTTGGGCATCGGTCACCAACAGATGGTCGAAATCGCCCGCAACCTGATCGGCGATTGCCATGTGCTGATTCTCGACGAGCCGACTGCGATGCTGACCGCTCGTGAGGTGGAGATGCTCTTCGAGCAGATCACTCGTCTGCAGGCGCGGGGCGTGTCGATCATTTATATTTCCCATCGCCTCGAAGAACTGGCTCGGGTGGCCCAGCGCATTGCGGTACTGCGCGACGGCAACCTGGTCTGCGTCGAGCCGATGGCCAACTACAACAGCGAGCAGTTGGTGACGCTGATGGTCGGGCGGGAGCTGGGCGAGCACATCGACCTGGGCCCACGTCAGATCGGCGCGCCGGCGTTGACGGTCAACGGCTTGAGCCGTTCGGACAAGGTCCGCGATGTGTCCTTCGAGGTGCGCAGCGGCGAGATATTCGGTATTTCCGGGTTGATCGGGGCAGGGCGCACCGAGCTGCTGCGGTTGATCTTCGGCGCCGATGCGGCCGACAGCGGCACGGTGGCGCTGGGGTCGCCGGCCAATGTCGTCAGCATTCGCTCGCCGTCCGATGCGGTGGCCCACGGCATCGCGCTGATCACCGAGGACCGCAAGGGCGAAGGCCTGCTACTGACTCAATCCATCGCCGCCAACATTGCCCTGGGCAACATGCCGGAAATCTCCAGCGGCGGCTTCGTCAATGGCAGCGAAGAGTTCGCGTTGGCGCAGCGACAGATCGATGCCATGCGAATCCGCAGCTCCAGTCCGACACAGTTGGTGTCCGAACTGTCGGGCGGCAATCAACAGAAGGTGGTGATCGGTCGCTGGCTGGAACGCGATTGCTCGGTATTGCTGTTCGACGAGCCGACCCGAGGCATCGACGTCGGCGCCAAATTCGACATCTATGCGCTGCTCGGTGAGCTGACGCGCCAGGGCAAGGCGTTGGTTGTGGTGTCCAGCGACCTGCGGGAATTGATGCTGATCTGTGACCGGATCGGTGTGCTGTCCGCCGGCCGCCTGATTGACACTTTCGAGCGCGACAGCTGGACCCAGGATGACTTGCTTGCCGCCGCATTCGCCGGCTATCAGAAACGTGATGCGTTGCTCAACGAAGCAGCGCCTAGGGACTTCTCATGAAAACCGTATCGGCCGTCGGCAAACCGAGTGGCAACTTCTATGGCCTGGGCACCTACCTGGGACTGGCCGGGGCCTTGTTGGCGATGATCGCGTTGTTCTCGGTCCTGAGCAGCCATTTTCTTTCGTATGACACCTTCAGCACCCTGGCCAACCAGATTCCAGACCTCATGGTGCTGGCGGTCGGCATGACCTTCATCCTGATCATCGGCGGTATCGATCTATCGGTCGGGTCGGTGCTGGCCCTGGCCGCATCGACGGTGAGCGTGGCGGTGCTGGGCTGGGGCTGGAGCGTCTGGCCGGCGGCGTTGTTGGGCATGGCCGTGGCGGCCCTGGCCGGCACCGTTACCGGTTCGATTACCGTGGCGTGGCGGATCCCATCGTTCATCGTTTCCCTCGGCGTGCTGGAAATGGCCCGAGGCCTGGCGTATCAGATGACCGGCTCGCGGACGGCCTACATCGGGGATTCCTTCGCCTGGCTGTCCAATCCGATCGCCTTCGGTATTTCACCGTCATTCATCATTGCCTTGCTGGTGATCTTCATCGCCCAGGCTGTGCTGACCCGCACCGTGTTTGGCCGTTATCTGATCGGTATCGGCACCAATGAAGAAGCCGTGCGATTGGCGGGTATCAATCCAAAACCATACAAGATCCTGGTGTTCAGCCTGATGGGGTTGTTGGCCGGTCTGGCCGCGCTGTTCCAGATTTCCCGTCTGGAAGCGGCCGACCCGAACGCCGGTTCGGGGCTCGAGCTGCAGGTCATCGCTGCTGTGGTCATCGGCGGCACGAGCCTGATGGGCGGGCGCGGTTCGGTCATCAGCACCTTCTTTGGCGTGCTGATCATCTCCGTGCTGGCCGCGGGCCTGGCGCAGATTGGCGCCACCGAACCGACCAAGCGCATCATTACCGGCGCGGTGATTGTGGTTGCGGTGGTGCTCGACACTTACCGCAGTCAGCGCGCCAGTCGGCGGGCCTGAACCATGGCGACTATCAAGGATGTGGCGGCGCTCGCGGGAATTTCCTACACGACTGTCTCCCACGTAGTGAACAAGACGCGACCGGTCAGCGAAGAGGTGCGGCGCAAGGTCGAGGCCGCCATCGAGCAGCTCGATTACGTGCCCAGCGCGGTGGCCCGCTCGCTCAAGGCCAAGACCACTGCAACCATCGGCTTGCTGGTGCCCAACAGCCTCAACCCCTACTTTGCCGAACTGGCCCGGGGGATCGAGGATTACTGTGAGCGCAACGGCTACTGCGTGATCCTGTGCAACTCCGACGACAACCCGGACAAGCAGCGCAGTTATCTGCGGGTGCTGCTGGAAAAACGCATCGACGGTCTGATCGTCGCTTCCGCCGGCGGCGATGCCGGTCTCGCCCAAGGGCTGACCAGCGTGCGTACGCCCATGGTCATCGTCGACCGTGGGCTCGACGGTGTCGACGCGGACCTGGTGCGCATCGACCATGAGCACGGCGCCTACCTGGCCACCCGGCACCTGCTGGAGCTTGGCCACCGTGATATCGCCTTTATCGGTGGCCCGGCGGACACCAGCGTGGCACAGATGCGTCTGGCCGGTTACTGCCGCGCCCTGAAAGAAGCCGGGATCGAGCTGCCCGTCGAGCGCATGCTCGAAAGCGATTTCACCAGCACCGGTGGTTATCAGGCGGCGGCCAGGCTGCTCGAACAACAGCCGCCCAGTGCGATTTTTGCGGCCAACGACATGATCGGAATCGGTGTGCTGCGCGCCGCCGCCGAGCGCAACGTGCGCGTGCCCAGTGAACTGTCGGTCATTGGTTTCGATGACATTCAGATGAGCCGTTATGTCTATCCGGCGCTGACCACGGTGGGGCAGTCGATCCTGCAGCTCGGTGAGATGGCCGCTGAAGTGCTGTTGCGGCGGATCGCAACGCCGGGGCTGGCCACCGATCAGCGCATCGTGACACCCAGCATTGTCTTGCGAGAGTCGACTGCACCGCTGTCAGGTACATTCGCCCAATACCGCTGAACCGAATTGATGAGTGAAGACGTATGCCAGCAAAAGTAGTGGTAGTAGGCAGCCTGAACATGGACCTGGTGACCCGTGCACCGCGTCTGCCCAGGGGCGGTGAAACGCTGATTGGTGAATCGTTCTGCACCATCCCGGGCGGGAAGGGCGCCAATCAGGCTGTGGCCGCGGCGCGCCTGGGAGCGAAGGTGTCCATGGTCGGTTGCGTGGGCAGTGATGCCTATGGCCAGCAATTGCGCGGGGCGCTGCTGGCCGAGGGCATCGATTGCCAGTCGGTCAGTGTCGTGGCCGGCTCCAGCGGCGTAGCGCTGATCGTTGTCGACGACAACAGCCAGAATGCGATCGTGATCGTCGCCGGGGCCAACGGCGTGCTTACCCCTGATGTCCTGGACCGGTTCGATGAGGTGCTGCGCAGCGCCGACGTCATTATCTGCCAGCTCGAGGTGCCGGACGCGACCGTCGGGCATGCACTCAAGCGCGGTCGGGAACTGGGCAAGACCGTCATCCTGAACCCCGCGCCGGCCTCCCGGCCCTTGCCGGCCGACTGGTACGCCTGTATCGACTATCTGATTCCCAATGAGAGCGAAGCCGCCGTGCTGAGCGGGCTGGCGGTGGACTCTCTGGAAACCGCCGAAGCGGCCGCGACGCAATTGCTCGCCGCTGGTGCCGGCAAGGTGATCGTGACCCTGGGCGCCCAGGGTCTGATGTTCGCCAACGGCGCGAGTTTCCAGCACTTCCCGGCGCCGTTGGTCAAGGCGGTTGACACCACGGCGGCCGGAGACACTTTTGTCGGCGGCTTCGCCGCAGCCTTGGCTGACGGCAAAAGCGAGGTCGAGGCGATTCGTTTTGGTCAGGTCGCTGCCGCGTTGTCGGTCACCCGTGCGGGGGCGCAGCCCTCCATTCCCACCTTGCTGGAAGTACAGGCTTTCAAATCATGAAAAAGACGCCGTTGTTGAATATCGCGCTGTCGCGACTGATCGCTTCCCTTGGCCACGGCGACAAGGTGGTCATCGGTGATGCGGGTTTGCCGGTGCCCCCACAGGTCGAGTTGATCGACCTGGCCCTGACCCACGGCATCCCGGATTTTGTCAGCACCCTGAAAGTGCTGCTCAGCGAAATGCAGGTGGAGAGCCACGTACTCGCTGAAGAGATTTTCGATAAACAACCTGCGGCCCTGGCGACACTGGAGGCACTGCATGCCGATGGCGCGCTGGGGGCGCGGGAGCTGGTCAGCCATGAACAATTCAAGGCGGTCAGCAGGCAAGCTCGGGCGATTATTCGCACGGGAGAATGCTCCCCGTATTGCAACATCGTGTTGATTGCCGGAGTAACGTTCTAACCTTCTCAACCCTGCACAAGGAATGCGCCATGCACCGCTATGCTCAGAAAATTCGTCAACTGTTCCGGAGTCTGCTGCTTTTGTCACTGATCACTGCTACGAGCGCCCAGGCGGCGGAAAAAATCGACCTGATCATCGACACTGATCCGGGGGCCGACGATGTGGTTGCCCTGTTGTTTGCCCTGGCTTCCCCCGAAGAACTGAATATCCGCGCGTTGACCACCGTCGCTGGCAACGTGCGTCTGGACAAGACATCACGCAACGCTCGTCTGGCCCGGGAATGGGCGGGGCGCGAAGACGTGCCGGTGTATGCCGGTGCGCCGAAGCCGATGATGCGCACGCCTATCTACGCGGAAAACATCCATGGCAAGGAAGGCCTGTCGGGTGTCGAGGTGTATGAGCCGAAGAAGGGGCTGGCCAAGGGCAACGCCGTCAACTACCTGATCGACACCCTCAAGGCTGCCAAGCCCCATAGCATCACCATTGCCATGCTTGGCCCGCAGACCAACCTGGCCCTGGCATTGATACAGGAGCCCGAAATTGTCCAGGGCATCAAGGAAGTGGTGATCATGGGCGGTGCGCACTTCAATGGCGGCAACATCACTCCGGTGGCCGAGTTCAACCTGTACGCTGATCCACAGGCCGCAGAAGTGGTGCTCAAGAGCGGTGTGAAGCTCACTTACCTGCCGCTGGATGTGACCCACAAGATCCTCACCAGCGAAGCACGCCTGAAGCAGATCGCTGCCGTGAACAACAAGGCCAGCAAGATCGTCGGCGACATTCTCAACGAATACGTCAAAGGTGATATGGAGCATTACGGCATGACGGGCGGGCCGGTGCACGATGCCACGGTGGTTGCCTACCTGCTCAAGCCAGAGTTGTTTACCGGGCGTTCGGTCAACGTCGTGGTGGACAGCCGGGAAGGCCCGACCTTTGGCCAGACCATCGTTGACTGGTACGACGGCCTGAAGGCACCCAAAAATGCCTACTGGGTGCAGGATGGCGACGCTCAGGGCTTTTTTGACCTGCTGACCGAGCGCCTGGCGCGTCTGAAGTAATCGGTCTTGTCGAACACCCGCAGGTCAGGGCTTGCGGGTGTGTTTCAATCCACCGCTTCAATGCTGCTGGGGTATCGTTCGAACGCTTGCTGGATAAAGTTCAGGGCCGCCTTCGTTCCCAGCTCCTTGACCAACAGTTCTATACCGATGATTGCCAGTTCTTCGGGGCTGCCAGGGCTATAGGAGCTGTGGCCCTCCGACCATTTGGCATTGATGGTGGCTTCGATGCTGACGGTGCTCATGGTCGGGCTCGCGAGTTGGGAGGTCTGTAGGGTGAGTTAACCATTTTTGCCTGGGGTTTTGCACTGCGACTTAGGCATCAGGGAAGGGCTGTGCGACACTTGCTTTTTGACTTTCTGAAGAGGCCCCCGCCGTGCAGATCGATTTGAACGCTCCTGACGGGTTGACCCTCGACGCGGTTCGTCAGTTGCTGGCTTCGGCCAGTGATGACGAGCACACCCAACTGCGCGTGACCAAGGCGGGTATCGCCTATTTGTCTTCGGGCGTGGTGGGCGGTGTGGACATCGACGGGCTATCGTTTCGGCTGGAAACGTGGGCAAAAGGTTCAGGCTACGTCGGGCTGGTCGCCGCCAGTGACGAGGTCTGGGTCATGCAGATCTACAATGCGTTGAAGGACAACTGGCCGAATCCGCCCTTTGACTACATCGACGTTTACTGAGCGCGATTCATATTCAGTCACGATTCACCCCTGAAGCGGGATGTCGGCTCAGGCAAACTGCCTGTTTTCCTGATGAGGGCACCATGATAGCCCTTGGTTTGAAACCAAGCTTCGTTTGGGCTGTCGCACGCTCTCTGTTTAATCATCAACAAAAGGAGGCTTCATGCCTTGGAAGCTCGCGTCATTGGGTACTTTGCTGGCCGTCGCGCTCTTGAGCGGTTGCAGCAGCACCTCTGAATCGACCCCTGATCCGGTAGCAACAGAAACAGGCTACAGCCGCTGCGAAGCAACAGCTGCCGAGTTCGCCATCGGCAAGAAGGCCTCGCCGCAACTGCTGGAACAAGCCCGCACCCGCGCCGGTGCGCAATATGCGCGGATCCTCAAGCCCAACGATATGGTGACGCTTGAGTACCGCTCGGATCGCCTGAATCTCAACACTGACGCCAATCTGATCATCAATCGGGTGAACTGCGGCTGATTGATTTTTCAATCGCCCATAAAAAACCCCGTCACATGGACGGGGTTTTTTGTGCTCGCCGAGTAATTACTCTGGGCGAACCTGTGCAGCTTGCATACCCTTTTGGCCTTTCTCAGCCACGAAGGAAACGGTCTGGCCTTCTTTCAGGCTTTTGAAACCGTCGCTTTCGATAGCTTTGAAGTGTACGAACAGGTCGTCACCGCCACCTGTAGGAGTGATGAAGCCGAAGCCTTTTTCATCGTTGAACCATTTAACGGTGCCGGTTTGGCGATTAGACATGGTGTATCTCCAAGAAACATATATTTTCAGTGTACTGTGCTGCTCAGGCCAACTGGGCACACCGGGGTATCATAGTCGAAATGTTCGATTTGGGAGCCCCCCGCACGCGCTGTTTGCCAATCAGTCGTGTTTTCTTTACTGCCTGATCAGGCTGAAAGGCCCGGTTTTAAAGGCTTTCAGCCGAACGTAAAGACGATAAAAAAAGCTGTAAAACCTGAATAAATCGGTCAAAAAGGCCCGAAATCAGCGTTTTTTATCGATGCACGGCTCCGTGCAAAGACCTGTTTTCTTACTTTTTGGCCTTGTTATCGGCCTTGCATTTTGCAATCTGCCCCAGTGCTTTTTGCTGCAGCTGCGGTGTCGCCTTATTGTCCATCAAGGCTTGAATGTCGGCTGCCGGGTAGGACTTGATCGCATCGGCGCCACAGGCGCAATGGGATTTGGCCGCTGCCGCGCCGATCTGTGGCGTGGCCGCCTCGGTGCATTGGGCCATGTATTTTTCACGCTCCCCCTTGGGCCATTCGGCGTGGGCGGTCAGCGGGAGCAGCAGGGCGAGGGGGGCGACTACTGCAAATAATGTGTTCAGACGCATGCGAAGATGCTCCTTTCGGGTCGATGTCTTGTTATCTGAGGCGTAGCGGGCGGTACAGTTCAGCACTCTGGCATAAAAACCGAGGATTTACGTCCGCTTCAATCCGGGCGCGGCGATAACCGTTCATCTGTGCTAGCATGCCGGGCTCGGGTATTTTCAGGCTCCGGAGGACAACAGGTCCCGGCTGCGGCAAATGTTCGATTAACCCTGATTTGAATCCCAGTCACTCTGGTTCGGTTTTCCCGGTTGGCCGCAAGGCTCCTGCCGCTGTAAGGCAGGCGTTCGTCATTGAATGGCCTGGACTGGATCTTGTACTGGCTCATCCCAACCCACGTGACCTTTGGTAGGGGTCACCACTAGGAGAGGAGGCGCCATGCCAACTATTACTCTTCCCGACGGCAGTCAACGTTCATTCGATCACCCGGTTTCCGTAGCCGAGGTCGCAGCATCCATCGGCGCGGGCCTGGCCAAGGCCACCCTGGCTGGCAAGGTCAACGGCAAACTGGTCGATGCCAGTGATGTCATCGATAGTGACGCCACGCTGCAAATCATCACGCCAAAGGATGAAGAGGGGCTGGAGATCATTCGCCACTCTTGCGCGCACCTGGTGGGCCATGCGGTCAAGCAGTTGTATCCGAGCGCGAAGATGGTCATCGGGCCTGTCATCGACGAAGGCTTCTATTACGACATCGCCTTTGAGCGTCCTTTCACGCCGGAAGACATGGCGGCCATCGAACAGCGCATGCAGCAGCTGATCGAGAAAGATTACGACGTCATCAAGAAAGTGACCCCGCGTGCCGAAGTCATCGAAGTGTTCAAGGCGCGTGGTGAGGATTACAAGCTGCGTCTGGTGGAAGACATGCCGGACGAGCAGGCCATGGGCCTGTACTACCACGAAGAATACGTCGACATGTGCCGTGGCCCGCATGTGCCGAACACCCGCTTCCTGAAGTCTTTCAAGCTGACCAAGCTGTCCGGCGCCTATTGGCGTGGCGATGCGAAGAACGAGCAGTTGCAGCGCGTCTACGGCACTGCCTGGGCCGACAAGAAGCAACTGGCGGCTTACATCCAGCGTATCGAGGAAGCCGAGAAGCGTGACCATCGCAAGATCGGCAAGCGCCTGGGCCTGTTCCACACCCAGGAAGAATCCCCGGGCATGGTGTTCTGGCATCCGAACGGTTGGACCCTGTACCAGGTGCTCGAGCAGTACATGCGCCAGGTCCAGCGTGAAAACGGCTACCTGGAGATCAAGACGCCGCAAGTGGTTGACCGTAGCCTGTGGGAGAAATCCGGGCACTGGGCCAACTACGCCGACAACATGTTCACTACCCAGTCGGAAAACCGCGACTACGCCATCAAGCCGATGAACTGCCCTTGCCACGTGCAGGTGTTCAACCAGGGCCTGAAAAGCTACCGCGAGCTGCCGATGCGCCTGGCTGAGTTCGGTGCCTGCCACCGTAACGAGCCATCGGGTGCGCTGCACGGCATCATGCGCGTGCGTGCCTTCACCCAGGACGATGCGCATATCTTCTGCACCGAAGAGCAGATGCAGGCCGAATCCGCTGCCTTCATCAAGCTGACCATGGACGTCTACCGGGATTTCGGCTTTACCGAAGTCGAGATGAAGCTGTCCACTCGTCCGGAAAAACGCGTCGGTTCCGATGAGTTGTGGGATCGCGCCGAAGCAGCGCTGGCCGCCGCACTCGATAGCGCGGGCCTTGCGTACGATCTGCAACCGGGCGAAGGGGCTTTCTACGGGCCGAAGATCGAGTTCTCGCTCAAAGATTGCCTTGGTCGCGTGTGGCAGTGTGGTACCCTGCAGCTCGATTTTAACCTGCCGATCCGTCTGGGCGCCGAATACGTGTCCGAAGACAACAGCCGCAAGCACCCGGTCATGCTTCACCGCGCGATCCTCGGTTCGTTCGAGCGCTTCGTCGGGATTCTGATCGAACACTACGAGGGTGCGTTCCCCGCGTGGTTGGCGCCGACCCAGGCAGTGATCATGAATATCACTGATAAACAGGCAGATTTTGCCGCCGAGGTCGAAAAAACTCTCAACCAAAGCGGATTTCGTGCCAAGTCCGACTTGAGAAATGAAAAGATCGGCTTTAAAATCCGCGAGCATACTTTGCTCAAGGTTCCCTTTCTCTTGGTTATTGGAGATCGGGAGGTCGAGATGCAGACTGTCGCTGTGCGTACTCGTGAAGGTGCTGACCTGGGCTCGATGCCCGTCGCCGAATTCGCTGAGTTCCTCGCGCAAGCGGTTTCCCGGCGTGGTCGCCCAGATTTGGAGTAATTATTATTAAGCGTGAAATGAGACAAGATAAACGAGCTGCACCGAAAGCCCCGATCAACGAGAATATCTCGGCACGCGAGGTTCGGTTAATTGGCGCTGACGGCGAGCAGATTGGCATCGTCTCGATTGATGAAGCGCTTCGTATTGCTGAAGAAGCCAAGCTTGATCTGGTAGAAATTTCCGCAGACGCAGTCCCGCCGGTTTGCCGGGTGATGGACTACGGCAAGTCGATCTTCGAAAAGAAGAAGCAGATTGCCGCGGCGAAGAAAAACCAGAAGCAGATTCAGGTAAAAGAAATCAAGTTTCGTCCAGGGACGGAGGAAGGGGATTACCAGGTAAAACTGCGCAACCTGGTACGTTTCCTGAGTGACGGGGACAGGGCCAAGGTATCCTTGCGATTCCGCGGCCGTGAGATGGCCCACCAGGAGCTGGGGATGGAACTCCTCAAGCGGGTTGAACAAGACCTGCTCGAGTACGGTTCGGTCGAACAGCATCCTAAGATGGAAGGACGCCAGCTGATCATGGTCATCGCCCCGAAAAAGAAGAAGTAATCAACAGGGCACGGCAGGCCTTGCGATTATGTTTATCAACTGAATGCGGAGTATCCGAACATGCCAAAGATGAAAACTAAAAGTGGTGCTGCTAAGCGGTTTCTGAAAACTGCTAACGGTATCAAGCACAAGCACGCTTTCAAGAGCCACATCCTGACCAAAATGTCGACCAAGCGTAAGCGTCAACTGCGCGGTAGCAGCTTGCTGCATCCGTCTGACGTGGCAAAAGTCGAGCGCATGCTGCGCCTTCGTTAATTTTTGGATCAAGAATAGAGGAAGTAACTCATGGCTCGTGTAAAGCGTGGCGTCATTGCCCGTAAGCGTCACAAAAAAATTCTGAAACTTGCTAAAGGCTACTACGGCGCGCGTTCCCGCGTATTCCGTGTTGCCAAGCAAGCGGTAATCAAGGCAGGCCAATACGCCTACCGTGACCGTCGTCAGAAAAAACGTCAGTTCCGCGCTCTGTGGATCGCTCGTATCAACGCTGGTGCTCGTGTTAACGGTCTGTCCTACAGCCGTTTCATTGCCGGCCTGAAAAAAGCGTCCATCGAGATCGACCGTAAGGTTCTGGCTGATCTGGCAGTGAACGAAAAAGCGGCGTTTGCTGCGATTGTCGAGAAAGCTAAAGCCACCTTGGCTTAAGTACCCCCGACAGTCACCCGGCCTCACCTCTGTGGGGCCAGGTGTTAAACGTCATAAATAGGGGAAGAGCCTTCAAGCTCTTCCCCTATTTTGTATCTGGAGTCTGTACATGGAAAACCTGGACGCGCTGGTCTCTCAAGCACTAGAGGCTGTGCAAAGCGCTGAAGATATCAATGCCCTGGAGCAAATCCGGGTTCACTACCTTGGCAAGAAGGGCGAGTTGACTCAGGTGATGAAGACCCTGGGGAACCTGCCGGCCGAAGAGCGTCCGCAGGTCGGTGCGCTGATCAACGTTGCCAAGGAGCGTGTTACAGAAGTCCTTAATGCGCGCAAGGCCTTGTTCGAGGAAGCGGATCTGGCTGCCAAGCTCGCCGCCGAATCCATCGACGTGACCCTGCCTGGCCGCGGCCAGACTTCCGGTGGTTTGCATCCGGTTACCCGGACCCTGGAACGTATCGAGCAGTTCTTCACCCACATCGGCTACGGCATTGCCGAAGGCCCTGAGGTCGAAGACGACTATCACAATTTCGAGGCGCTCAACATCCCAGGCCATCACCCGGCCCGGTCGATGCATGACACCTTCTATTTCAACGCGAACATGCTGTTGCGCACCCATACCTCGCCGGTACAGGTCCGCACCATGGAATCGCAGCAGCCGCCGATCCGCATCGTCTGCCCAGGCCGTGTGTACCGTAGCGACTCCGATATCACCCACTCGCCGATGTTCCACCAGGTCGAAGGCCTGCTGGTGGATCGCGACATCAATTTCGCCGACCTGAAAGGGACTATCGAAGAGTTCCTGCGGGTGTTCTTCGAGAAAGAACTGGCGGTGCGTTTCCGTCCTTCGTACTTCCCGTTCACCGAGCCATCCGCTGAAGTCGATATGGAATGCGTGATGTGCAGCGGTAAAGGCTGCCGCGTCTGCAAGCAGACCGGCTGGCTGGAGGTCATGGGCTGCGGCATGGTTCACCCGAACGTGCTGCGTATGTCCGGGATCGATCCGGAAGAGTTCTCGGGTTTTGCTTTCGGCATGGGCGTCGAGCGTCTGGCCATGCTGCGTTACGGTGTAAATGACTTGCGCCTGTTCTTCGACAACGACTTGCGGTTCCTTGCGCAATTTCGCTAAGCCGCAGACCCGTAACGAATCTAATAGGAGAGCAGGATGAAATTCAGTGAACAATGGCTGCGCGGCTGGGTAAGCCCGCAGGTAAGCCGGGACGAGCTGGTTGCTCGTCTGTCGATGGCCGGTCTTGAGGTCGATAGCGTGACGCCGGCCGCCGGTGAATTCAGTGGTGTGGTGGTGGGCGAGGTGCTGAGCACCGAGCAGCACCCGGACGCCGACAAGCTGCGGGTGTGCCAGGTCAGCAATGGCGCGGAAACCTTCCAGGTGGTCTGTGGCGCGCCAAATGTGCGCCCGGGCCTGAAGATCCCGTTCGCCATGATCGGTGCCGAACTGCCGGGCGACTTCAAGATCAAGAAAGCCAAGCTGCGTGGCGTCGAGTCCAACGGCATGTTGTGCTCCCAGGCTGAACTGCAGATTGGCGAAGGCAACGATGGCCTGATGGAGCTTCCGGCTGACGCACCAGTCGGCCAGGACATCCGTGAGTACCTGAGCCTGGACGATGCGAGCATCGAGGTCGACCTGACCCCGAACCGTGGCGACTGCCTGTCCCTGGCCGGTCTGGCTCGTGAAGTGGGTGCGTTGTATGCCGCCCCAGTGGCACGTCCAGCGGTCGCGACCGTTGCCGCGGTGCATGATGAAGTGCGCTCGGTTGAAGTGCTGGCGCCGGCGGCATGCCCACGTTACCTGGGGCGCGTTATCCGGAATGTCGACCTGTCCAAGCCGACCCCGCTGTGGATGGTCGAGCGCCTGCGTCGCGCCGACGTGCGCAGCATCGACGCTGCCGTCGACATCACCAACTACGTGATGCTGGAGCTGGGTCAGCCGCTGCACGCGTTCGACCTTGCCGAAATCAACGGCGGCATCCGCGTGCGCATGGCTGAGGAAGGCGAGAAGCTGGTACTGCTCGATGGCCAGGAAGTGACCCTGCGCAGCGATACGCTGGTCATCGCCGACCACTCCCGTGCCCTGGCGATTGCCGGCGTGATGGGTGGCGAGCACAGCGGCGTCTCCGCGACGACCCGTGATGTGTTCCTTGAAAGTGCGTTCTTCGACCAGATTGCGGTGGCTGGCAAGGCCCGTTCCTATGGCCTGCACACCGATGCCTCGCACCGTTACGAGCGCGGCGTGGACTGGCAACTGGCCCGTGAAGCCATGGAGCGCGCCACTGGCCTGCTGCTGGAAATCACTGGCGGCGAAGCTGGCCCGATCATCGAAACCGTCAGCGAACAGCACCTGCCCAAAATCGCACCGGTCACCCTGCGTGCCCAGCGCATTACGCAGATGCTCGGCATGGAAATGGACCCGGCTGAAGTCGAACGCCTGCTCAGCGCCCTGGGCCTGAACATCAGCGCCGACGGGGCAGGGCAGTGGCGTGTCGAAGTGCCAAGCCATCGCTTCGATATCAGCCTGGAAGTCGACCTGATCGAAGAGCTGGCCCGTCTGTACGGCTACAACCGTTTGCCGGTTCGCTACCCGCAGGCGCGCCTGGCCCCACAGGCCAAGGCCGAAGCCCGTAGCGACCTGCCGGAACTGCGCCGTCTGCTGGTGGCTCGTGGGTATCAGGAAGCGATCACCTACAGCTTCATCGATCCGCGTCAGTTCGAGCTGTTCAATCCGGGTGTCGAGCCGCTGTTGCTGGCCAACCCGATTTCCAACGACATGGCCGCCATGCGCTCGTCCCTGTGGCCGGGCCTGGTCAAGTCGCTCCAGCACAACCTGAACCGCCAACAGGACCGCGTACGTCTGTTCGAAAGCGGCCTGCGTTTCGTTGGTCAGTTGGAAGGCTTGAAGCAAGAGCCGATGCTGGCCGGTGTCGTTTGCGGCAGTCGTTTGCCGGAAGGCTGGGCGCAAGGTCGCGATGTCGTCGACTTCTTCGACGTCAAGGCTGACGTGGAAGCGGTGCTGGGCTTCGCCGGCGCGCTCGACGCGTTCACCTTCGTGCCGGGCAAGCATCCGGCGCTGCATCCGGGGCAGACAGCACGCATTGAGCGTGACGGGCGTGAAGTCGGCTATGTCGGCGCGATTCACCCTGAACTGTCCAAGACCCTGGGGCTTGATCGTCCTGTGTTTGTTTTCGAGCTGGTTCTGGGCGAAGTGGCGCTGGGGAAAATGCCGAAATTCCAGGAGTTATCGCGCTTTCCTGAAGTGCGGCGTGACCTTGCGCTGCTGGCCGATCGCGACGTTGCATCCAGCGCCGTACTGGATGTAATCCGTGAAAATGCAGGCGAATGGCTCACGGACCTCAGGCTATTTGACGTGTATCAGGGTAAAGGCATTGATCCGCATAGAAAAAGCCTTGCAGTCGGCTTGACCTGGCAGCATCCATCGCGCACTCTTAATGACGATGAGGTGAATACCGCAACGCAGAATATCCTCACCTCGCTCGAAAACAGGTTGAACGCCACGTTAAGGAAGTGACGTATGGGGGCTCTGACGAAAGCTGAGATGGCGGAACGTCTGTATGAGGAGCTGGGCCTGAATAAACGGGAGGCCAAAGAATTGGTCGAACTGTTTTTCGAAGAAATCAGGCACGCTCTGGAAGACAACGAACAGGTCAAATTGTCCGGTTTCGGCAATTTCGACCTGCGGGACAAACGCCAGCGGCCTGGCCGCAATCCGAAAACGGGTGAAGAAATCCCGATCACGGCTCGCCGTGTGGTCACCTTTCGTCCAGGGCAGAAGTTGAAGGCCCGAGTTGAGGCTTATGCTGGAACCAAGTCATAACGACGAGCTACCCGTCATCCCAGGCAAACGCTACTTCACCATTGGTGAAGTCAGCGAGCTGTGTGCGGTAAAACCGCATGTGCTGCGCTATTGGGAGCAGGAGTTTCCTCAACTCAACCCGGTCAAGCGCCGCGGAAACCGCCGGTATTATCAGCGACAAGACGTGCTGATGATCCGGCAGATCCGCGCGCTGCTGTACGACCAGGGGTTCACCATCGGCGGAGCGCGCTTGCGCCTCTCCGGTGATGAGGCCAAAGACGATACTACCCAGTACAAACAGATGATCCGCCAGATGATCGCCGAGCTTGAAGATGTGCTGGTGGTGCTCAAGAAATAAATTTCTGCTTTTAAATCTTCCAGTTTTCAAAAGCTTGCGATATATTCCTGAGCGTTCCGTTGAGAGACGGAACAAGATTCACGCCTAGTCGGGGCGTAGCGCAGTCCGGTAGCGCACTAGCATGGGGTGCTAGGGGTCGAGTGTTCGAATCACTCCGTCCCGACCATTATTCCTGAGTAAAATCAGACAGTTAAGCCGATCAGATGGATCGGCTTTTTTGTGCTCGCGCAAAACATGCGCAAAACTAACCGGTGATTTCGCTGATATTCAGGTCGGGGATTGCCTCCGACCACACGATATCCGCGTGATCCTTCTGGTAGTTCTGGTCATGCTCTCGCTGGCATGGCCGGCGATCTTCTGCCCATCCTTTCCGGCTTTCTGATACAGGTGCAGCGACAGCGCACGCACTTCGTGGAAGCCCGGCATTTCCTCTTCTATCGACCCCTTGAACAACCCGCCGCTTCCCGACCCCATCGAATCGCTGGCGCCGTAGACGATCACCAGGCCAGAGCCCTTGGCGACCTGGAAGAGGTCTTTATGGATGCGGCAAGGGTAGGCGATTGCGCATATACGATCCGCGAGGTCTTCTTTGTTCATGGCATAGCTCCGCCCGCCGTTTACCGGCAGGCTGTGAGTTGTAAGGGTTTGGTTTGTAGTCAGATGGCTTTGGTGGGGGCTTGTATCAGGGAATAGCTGATATACGAGGAAGCCTCACTCGAATAAGGTTCTGTAGTTCGCCCTGCCAGGTGTTTCAGAGAAATGCTGAGTGGCCGCAGCTGGTCAGGGTGGGCTTTTTTTTGCCATGGCTCCTCTAGATGGGACAGGCCCTGTAAAGCAGGGGGAGGATCATGGCGTCACCTCTTTGATATGGCTGCCTATCCATTTGCGCATTCGTTGCCAGCGCTGCTACGAGGTTTCGTTCCAGCCGCACTCGTCATTCTCAAATACGACCTCGGCGGCCATGGCTGGCGCTATTCTGAAAGCGCCCGAAACTGTTTCTCGGCAATGCGCATCGATGGCGCTCATTTCGATGCCGCGCTTCGCACCGAGAACACCGAGGGTGCAGAACTGCCCGTCAGCTTCAAGCGTGTCCGCCACCAGGCGCTTGTTAGGCATCGCGTCCATTGCGTCGTGAGGTTTGATCAGAAAGGCCTGGTCGCGCTTGACCTTCAACGCCGATGACACGGCGCCACGCCAGCAGATCAGATCCCACCCACCGCAATCGTCGCTGTAGTGCCCACCAGCACACAGGCCCGGAATGGTCAGGCAGAACCAGCCTTCGCCTTCAGGCCGGTCAGGCTCCCAGTAGATGGATGGGCAGGTAACAGGACCAAATACTTTGTCCGGAACCTACACGCAAACTAAAGCGTCCGGTACTTGTACCTGGGATGCTACAAAGCTTTGATAGAGCCTAATTATTCCTTTGCCGCTATAGCGGCTAACTTTGAAGGGGGAGGGGTTAGAGGTTTTTGGAGCTACGGCTACTATCGTTATAAAATCGGTTATTGCGGTGGCTCAGATGCTCAATGAAACGGATACGGTCGGACAGACGTTTAAGCGGGCGTTCTTCCGAGTAGATGGCGTGACGATGTATTTCTTTTGGGCGATATGGGCCGGAATCATGACAAAGGTTCTATTTGATCCCAGCCAGCCAAAAATCGCTGTACTGGTCCTTTTCATGGTTGGCATGATGAACCCCATCCTATTCATCATGATGGGGTTGATGCGGCTACCTGGCTTATTGACGGCGCTGATTCTCGCCGGATTGAATGTTAAAGGCCTCTGGGTTTTCGCGTAGCTTCGACGCTGAACTGGCCTACCGGTATTGGGTACTGATTCGCTGGGCGATGGCTTCGAGTTTTTCAGCCATTGCCCACATGTCGTTGTTGTCGCGGCGGGACGTCACGGGCGCGCGGTGGACGTTGCGGCCGATCAGGATCCAGGCGGCGAGCAGGATTAGCCAAGCCTCGGCCTTTCGGCGAACGAAGCGCCTCATGGCTGCGCTGCTGGGTGAGTTTCGTTCCAGCGCTCGAACGCTTCTAGCGTGGTGGCTGCTTCGATCTTCTCGTCGCAGGTGTAGCAGTGCGCTACGCCGCCGGCGGCGCCGACGTCGCGGTGATCTTGCTTGCAGGGGTTCATGTGCCAGTCATCATCACTGGTGGCTTCTGGATGTTCTGGGCGCTCAGGCGGATAGGCCGGGGCTGTCATCGCTTGGTCAATGGCTGCGCGAAGGCTCTCGCTGTAATTCTCGCCGATGACGCACTCGGTCGGCTTATCCATCCAGTGGCCGACAATCTCGATGCTGATGCTGCTGTCACCGGCATCGCCGTTAGGGCTGCTGTCGAAGCGGACATCCCAGCAATTCGATTCCAGCGCATCCAGCCGGGCCGCGTCACGCTCCAGTTGATCAATCTGCTGATCCGCTGCGTTCAGGCGCAGCTGCAGAGCGTCACGCTCGGCGGTGATGCGTTCGATGTGCTGAGCCAGCGTGCACGCGAAGTCGCCGGCCAGCCGCTCAGCGATGTACTGGCGGTAGTCGTGACGCTTAAGCGCTGTCTTGAACTGGTTGGCGATGTAGCCGCGACCGCCTGCTGGAGTGGCTAGGTCAAACTCAGGCTCGGCGGCGTAGTTTTCTATGGGCATGGGATACCTTGCCGGGTATATTCCCGGCCCTATCTAGAGGATTGGCTTATGGATCGAGTCGTTTTTGGTGGCTGTCTTCTGCTTGTTGTATTCGGTATTTTGCTTGGCTTGGGTGTGGGGTCTACGGAAGTATCTGCCAACAAAATTCGCGGTGTTTTCGAGTTGCTTAGTTTTGCAGGCACCGCTGCAACAGCAATTGTCGCAGTTGCTGCGTTGACTAGCTGGCAAAGTCAGTTCCGGCATTCAGAGAAATTCAAGGTGCTTAAAGATTTTCAAAGCACTTTAGATGATGGAGAATCTGCTTCTGTTTATGTCATGGCTTTGTTTAGAGTGTTTGTTGAGTTGCACGAAAGTAGTGCTTCTGTAGAAATAACTGATCTATTCAACAAGATACAAAGGCCACAGAAGGTTTGGCTTGGCCATTGTGCGAAAGTCGATAAATCTTGGCAGGGTATGTTGCTGCATTTCGATCAGTCAGAAATTTCGATGTTTAGCTTCACGCATCGTGATTTGGAAGAGTTGGTGCAAATTGAAGTTCAAAACATTATACGACTCGGATTTGTCCTAAGTGATCCTGACTTGTCTGGAATGTATGAGGTTTCTGAAAGGTGCGTAAACACCGCCAGGAACAAAAGCCGAACGTTATATTCAGAATCAAATGTCTTGTTAAAAAGGCTGGTTGGTTAGATTTTAGCTATTGTGATCGATACCAGATCATGGGCATTCACAACCCGCATGCCGAGCGCCTTGCCGATATGCACTTCAAGGCTGGCGCCGCGGGAATCCTGCCAGCCGGGCAGGGTGGCCACGGTGTCGCAGTCCATTAGCGCCTTGATGTCCCGGCGCATGCATTCGCTCCAGGTGCCCGGGTCTGGGTTGAGTTCGGCGGGGTTTATGACGGTGTGGCCGGCCTCGCGCAGGCTGGCGGCAGTGGTGTGGAAGAGGGGGAAGTTCAGGTCCAGCATGTTGGTCATGGGGCCGCTGAGGTAGATTCGTTTCACTGGGAGTCCTTGCCGGGGCATGCCCGGGCGGTGGAGTGGGGGAGTAGTGGAAATCCCACAAGAGGAGCGCGCGGGCAGGACAGCAGACCATCGAGCACTACCGTCACCGCACTGTTGAATGGCTGACGGATTGCCGAGGTGCTGCCGAATGAAAAAACTGACTGACCTGATAAACCTGATCGCTGCCGTGGTTCGACTGATCGACGTGATCATCCGTACGGGCTGGGTATGATCTGCTCGGATTCGGCGACGGTTGCGAGTGAAAGACACCGAAGCCTGTGATTTCGTAGTGTCTATCTGGCATCATGTAAAAAACATGGAGCCGGGTAGATGACAGATAAGAGTGAAATTTCAAAGTCCGAATTCAAGAAGAAGGATTTAAATTCTCCGGAGTTTAGAAAGCGAATTGCCGAACAGGCCTGTCGAACCGCTATAGATGACCTGGCTGCATGGAAGTCTATTTACAGTTTGTCAATTGATTTGAGAAATTTTGAAATTTCTCAATTGGTGCAGAGAAATAATTTCTTTATGATTTTTCAGGGGGTTCTCTTCGCCGGAATATGTCAGTCTGCTGGGCAGCTGCCGATAGTTAGTTTCGTTATATGTTTGGTTGGGTTGTTAGTCTCGCTGTTCCAGGCAGGAATGGCCGCTGGCGCGAAGTATTGGCAGGAGCATTGGGAAATTAATTGCAGAAAGTCAGAAGAGTCCATGGTTGAGCTTTTGAAGCGTCACAGAGTGTATAGATATTTGAATGACAAGTTTGATGTAAAACTTTCTCCGGAGGTTGACCAACAGTTACTTCGTAGGAAGGTTTTAATTCACTTATTTCTTGATAACTCGAACAAAGACGAGATCAAAAAAAGCATCTGGAAAGGTAGGCCGTGGGCTCCGGTGGCTAATTTTATGATCTTGGCTAGGTTTTCTTCTAGTCGACTTCCTATATATGTCGGGCTGGTATTAGCATTGGGTTGGGGGATTTTGTTTGTTTCCACCTTTAGGGTCGAGGCACTGGATTGGCACGTTCCAGAAAATATTTCCGGATTTAAACAGCGCCAGGCCCCTGAACCAGTCTTGCCGAAGTAGCCCCCAAATCTCATCGGAAGTCACTCACACAATCCATAGATTGAGCTGCAAAGCTCAACCTCTTGATCAACCCGGATTAGGTCATATTGACGGCCCCCGCGAGAGGTTGTAGCCCACTCGACCCTGGCGTGAATGCCGTGGGATAGTGTCCCGGCGTCTGCGGCTGATGTCGCGCCAAGGTCTGAAGCTGGGAAAAAGGTCGCAACCTTCGTTTTGCTGACCTTCGATATCAGTTTGCTCCCACTTGGCAAGCCGCTCAAGCTCTTCAGGAAAGCGTTTGCTTATTTCAAGAAGCTCGTCCTTGCCGGCGTTTATGCATGGCATACAGCCGACCCGACGCATACCCAGCTCATACAGGGGGTTCGATTTGAGCCCATGCTTTCGATGCATCTCGAAGCAATCTTCTGCCGTCCACGGAAGGATGGGGCGGTAGTTCCAAAGTTCTGCTCCGCTGCTGCGCGTCAGCACGTGCTCTGATGCGGACAACAGGGCCCGCTTCGCTCCTTCGTCAGCTCTAACCCCTTGCCACGATCGGACATCGTCGCCTGCGTCGAGCAGGGGAAGGTGAACTTGTTTGGTCAGTTGGTCTCGCTTGAGCTCTTTGGAACAGAACGCCACCTTTGTGGATGGAAACCGGCCGTGAACCATACACATGTCGAGGAAAGGATTCCCAGTGGTGTAGAGCAAGCCAAGGGCCTGTTCGGCAATCTCTGGCGTCCACTCATACCGGCCCTGGTTCTTGTGCGTTCCGGCGATCACGTTGCGCATCATCTGGCGACGGCCTTCGATCTGTTTCGTGAAGTCGGCGCGAATCCAGCGGATCGGCACGCCGGTAGACTGCTCGACATAGCGAACGTACTCGTATGTTGAAGGGTGCTCGTTACCGGTGTCTGCGAAGACTGCCTGAAGGTGCTCTACCTCCTGCTCTACTGCCAGCAGGAGCATGGCAGTGCTGTCCTTTCCGCCGCTGTAGCTGATGACGTTGTGCTCGATGGTCATGGCGTTTTCCAGGTGCGCACCGGCCTCGCCGGTTGGCGTGATTCGAGTTTGTGGGCTATTGGTTGATGGCCCGGCATGAGGCCGGATCAAGGAGAGAAGCAATGGCGACAGATCGTGAAATCGCGCTGGAACAGGCACTTATTGCCGTTATCGCAGCAGCGGAGGCGGCCGGGGGCGACGTTCAGGGATTATTGAGTAACGCGCACGGGCTGATCATTGGGCACAGCCCGTACCGCCAGGTCGAACACCCATATGTCACGATGGCTTGCCAGGAGATCAGCGAGGCACACGCCACTGTCCTAACGCTTAAGCCATGAGTAGGCGGACTCAGTAGATGATCAGGCGCCACCCTCCGTGCCCGGTGGTGGCAATTTGGTTTGGGTTGGGGTATCACGGGTGACCGGCATGGAGATGGATCAAGGAGATGGCTTTGGAGGCAGCAACATGGGCGAATGTGATCGCAGGTCTAGCGCTTTTTGTATCTGTAGCAGCTGCTGTATTTTCGTGGAGATCCGTATCCCAGGCGAAGCGGGCTAATAGCATCGCCATTCATCAATACCAGAAGGAACTTCATCGGGCGTTTTTCGAAGTTCGAAGGCTCTTGAGTGGTCGCGGATTATTTTTGAAGCAGCAGGAGTTAGCTCCGTATGGGATGATTCTGCGGTCATCCTCGCTCTACGTCAGTGAGGCGCTTTCTGCGAAACTGCTTGAGTTCTACGATAGTTGCTTTCAAGTAGAAAATTTACACACCTGCCTCGAAATGAATCGCGATTATGCACGACTTATCGCAAACGAGGAGACGGGTCTAGCCGGCGCCGACTTTGAAGCGCACCGAGCGAGTGCTGATGATCAAGTAGTTAAAGCGCGCAAGGATTTAATGGACTGCCTGACGCTGACAACAGTGTTAGGAACGGTAATTGAATCTAAATTTGTTAAAGAGATAAAGCTTAGCTGACGGCCTGGCTCCCGACTCTATGACCGGTGGTGGCAATTTGGTTTTGGATGATGTTTTATGGTTTACCGGCATGGGCCGGCACAAGGAGAGAAAATGAGCAACTTCCCGTTCACTGTTGGAGATTTGCAGCGTCAGCTACAGAACCTTGATCCAGATGACATTCTCGAGTTTCAAGGCGGGCTGACCTTCAACAGAATCAAAAGGCGAGGCGATGATTTGCAGGTTCTGGAATTTTGCGAGGCTCAAGGCTTCTTGGAAGACAAATTCAAGAAGTCGAACCCGCATGTTCAGGTCGTTTTTATCAAAGCTGAACCCTTCGAAGAAGGTGAGCTGATTCAAGAAATCGACGTAAACATTCGATAGCCACAACTTCATCACATACGTACCCGGAGAAAGTAATGTTCCCAAACGAGTGCTGTGCTCAATCGATCCGCTCCTATGATGACGAAGATCGGCTTGGAACCTTCCGAGTTACCGGTGGGCGCGATGCAATCGACATAGAAATGACGCTTGTGTGCAACTCCTGTGCTGAGACGTGGAGCAGAACATACAAGTCCGACCATTCATTGTTCTGGATAAAAAAGAACCCAGAAGCTTAATCGTCCTTACTGATACGCAGTTCTTCGCGTCTGTAGGCCAACTCCAATTTCCGCGACACGTTTTCGGGTATCTCGTATTCGTGTCGCGGAGCGGTAAGGAACTGAGCAGATCCACCCGGGCCAAGTCCATGCAGATGATGAATCATCAGCGTGATGGCCTCGCCCTGTTCCTCGATGTCGCTCCAGGCCATCAGCTCAGCCAATGCCTGGCGTGTTCCAGCCATACAATGCAGCCTGATTTCCTCTTCGCCGCGGCTCTTTCGCTTCGCCGCGGTCTTTGCTGACCGTTCTTTCTGAGCTGCAGCCATGGCAGGTCTCCGTTATTCCGCTGGCCGGCAAGTCCAGCCAGGTCTGTCGTTTGCGTTGTTGGGTGCGAAAACGTCTCACGCTGCAACCTTCAGTTGATGCCAGGCACCGGCGGCGTGGAACAGCTCCGCGGCCTGCGCCTCATCGAGCGATACCTCCGCAGGGATGGCGATCCAGCCAGACGCCACCAGGTGGTTCGGGTTGCGGCTTTCGCGCAGCTCCAGGTAGTAATGCTCGATGGCATCCGTCAGGCGCTCGACCTTGTAAATGCCCTGTGGCGATATCTCCACCGACTTGATGTACTCGGCGCCGCGCTCGTCTCGACACATGGCGCCGATGTAAATCGTCCAGTGCTAGGAGAAGTCGAAAATGGCGTTGGCGATCGCCAAACTGCGGATTTGCCGACAGCTCTTCCAGTTCGCCATGATCTGGGAGCCGCTTGGGTCGATGTTCACGACTGCGACGTGATTAGTCCTGAGCAACGCCCGGCAACTGCGCTCGGCCCGGGCGAAACCGTTGTTGGGTTTGCGTTTCGACTTCATAGTGCGTCCGCCATCTTGCGTAGGGCGCGGCGCTCGGCCAGGGTCAGCTTGCGCGGTTTGCGCTTGAGGACCGTTTCAGGGTCTATCCGCGTTGAGCGGGGCGGCGGAATGGGGTTACGCGGCGGGCTTTGCAGTTCGGCGATCTGTCCGCCGGCGGCCAGGTACTGCGCGATTCGCTCTGCGATCGACTCGGCATCTGGCCGGTGCTGCTCGACGAGGTTGAGGTGGTTGCTAATCATGCTCAAGCTCCCATTCTATGGGCCTGCGCCCTTGCTTTGTCTGCGACTTCATCAACCATCCTGCCAAGCTCCAGATTGAACTGGACCAGCTCTTGATGAAGCATCGCGATGTACTCGTCATCGCGCTTAATGGTTTCGATGTACAGGCGGCAGTCTTCATCTTGGCGCGGATCGAACGACAGGAAATCCCACCATTCCCGGCCTGTGACGAACATGCAGCCCTGAACCTGCGGCTTGTGTTCGTCGGGCATTCCTTCGAGCCAGGTGCGAACGTGGACAGCCTCATTGAATGGGCACTTCGACTCAATGCCCCCGTCATCGCCAATCAAACCGTCCGGCGAACAGCCCAGCCAGTCGTATTTTGGGTGAACCACAAACCCGGACTTGATGACGGTATTGCCGGTCAGGATTTCGTAAAAGTCGTGACTCGACTGCTCGACTTCCGTGCCCCAGGCCATCGACTTGCTGCTGACTGAATGCTTCGACCTGTTAGCCAGGCGCTCAAAGGCCAGCTCGCGCATGTAGGTGGTGCGGGCTGCAAGCGGCTTGCGTTTGCTATGCTTGTCACGATCACCCCAAGCAATCACATCCTTGAACCTGCTTGCTGTTAGGCGACCGCTGCGGTCCTGATGCCACTGCTCCGTGCGCTGAAGATCTACGGCGGCGCTCATTGAGTGCCTCCTTGCTGATCGCTTTCAGAATCAACGTCTGCGCTCTCGTTGACGGTCGTGAACTCCGCATCAATGGTCTGTGCAATCGTCTTCAGTTCGCCGTGACGAGTTACGCCAATGGCGCCGCGCTGCTGAGGCTTCAGCGCCTTCCAGGCCTTTTCGTAACCCTCAATACCCTGTTCCTGAGCGATCTTTTTCAACTGCTCGAATAGGTCAGTGGTTGCGTCGGCTGTATCGCCCTGAGGAACTGATGCGGCGCCCACGTCTGCTGGCTTTTAGTTGGTAGATCTCGGGGTAACGTCTGTTTCAGAAAGCGCATAGCCGTCGTCCAGTTCGTCGCGTGTGTACACGCCCAAGATCACGTCAGGGCAATACAGCCGGGCGCATTTTTTGAGGGTCAGGTACGCGATCTGCTGCTTGGATCGTCCGCCCATAGCGTCGAGTTCCGTGTTCGCGCTTGAGTCATCAAGGTGGTCAGTTCGCGGGGAGAGTCCTCAGCCACGAACGTAGCCCAAACGCGGACCCCAAGCCCTTTCTCGTCGTTTATGTTCCAGTTTGGGGTGCGGTACTTCTTCGGCTGCGGATACCGTATTCGCAGCCTCGATCAGATGCCCGAGCTCGGCGCTGTTGCTGTTTTTTTGCTGACAAGGGCTTCGATGCTGAAGCCCTGCGGCGCTACTGTGACCATTGCCGGATGCAGCCGGGAATAGATCCAACAATACGTCTGGTTATCGCGGCTTACCTTGAAACACTGTTGCGAGAATCGGTCATGGCCGACAAGGCCACGGAGGTCGCTGCTGTGCGCGTTTCTACACCTAACTTCACATACACATGCTCCAGATGTTTGTTCACGGTGCGTGGGCTCAGATCAAGAATGGTGCCGATGTCGCGGTTGGTCTTGCCGCAGGCCACCCAGCGCAGAACCTCGACTTCCCGACCGGTGAGCTGAAAGCGTGCCGACAGCACCCTCTGCGCCGGCTCGTCGTCCAGGCTCGGCGCGGCTGGCTGTGACGCCGCTCGGGCCGACAGCAGGATGCGCGAGGTGCGCAGGTGTGCGGCGACCCGGGCCAGCACTTCGTCGGTCTGGATCGGCTTGGTCACGTAGTCGCTGCCACCGACTTCAAAGCCCTGGACCACATGCCTGCTTTCCGTCAGCGCGGTCATGAACAGCACCGGAATATCGGCGTTGGCCGGTTGCTCCTTGATCCGCCGGCAGGTCTCGAAACCGTCCAGGCCCGGCATCATCGCATCCAGCAGGATCAGGTCCGGACGCCGGCGTTCGATGCGGTTCAGGGCGCTGAGCCCGTCGAGGGCCACCAGCACCATGTAGCCGGCATCGTTGAGGGCGTCGGAGAGCATGGCGAGGTTGTCCGGGGTGTCGTCCACAATCAGCACGACACCGGGTTCAGCGACTGTGGTCAATACATTCATCTTCTGCCTCCTTGAGGGCGCGGTTGATTTCGTCCAGGCGAAAGTTTTTCAGCAGCTTGCGTAGGGAACTGATGAAAGGGGCGGTGGCTGGCGTCTCGGCCTGGATGGCGTCAAGTTTTTCGTGCAGACCGCGTACGTAGCCAATGGCGCTGAGTTCGCCGAGGGCGATGAGGTCAGGCTGTGAGGGCAATACCCCCGGTACGGGGAATGTCGCAGGGGCTGGTTTTTCGCGGCGCAGCCAGTGCAGGTCGAGTTGCTGCTGGATCCGTTCGAGCAGCTCCGGGGTGTTTACCGGCTTGGCAAGGTAGTCGTTGCAGGCACTGGCCAGGCTGCGCTCGCGCTCGTCGTTAAAGGCATTGGCCGATATCACGATGATCGGTGCTGTGGACAACGCATTGCGGCGGATCAGTCGGCTGGTTTCCCAGCCATCCATCGTCGGCATCGACAGGTCCATGAGGATCAGGTCCGGCCCCCGCAGGGCGACCTGGCGAATCGCTTCCTGGCCGTTGCTGGCCTGGATCACTTCAAAGCCCAGGGGCGTAAGCATGCCGCTGAGGACCTTGCGATGGTCCACATGGTCGTCCACTACCAGCACCAGACGCCGCGGCCCCTGGTAGCCGATGATGTCGTGTTCGACATGGATCACCGCTTGCGGCACCCGTACTTGCGAGAGAAACAGGCGCACCTGGAAACAGGTGCCCTTGTCCTGCTGACTCTTGACCTGCAACTCGCCGCCCATCAGCGAGGTGAGCATGCGGGTAATGGTCAGGCCCAGGCCAACGCCCTTGTCCTGGCGCATCAGATCACCGCGCTCGAAAGGCTGGAAGATTCGCTCGATGTGCTCGGGGTCGATGCCGATACCCGTGTCGATGATGTCGAAGGTTGCCGTCTCGCGCATGTAACTGACCCGCAGGCAGACCTCGCCGCTGTCGGTGAAGTTGACCGCATTGCCCAACAGGTTAATGAGGATCTGCCGGACGCGCTTTTCGTCGCCCCGCACTACCGCCGGTATCTTGCCGATCAGCTCCAGGCGAAAGCGCAACCCTTTGTCCCGGGCTTGTGGGGTGAACATCAGCTCCAGATCGTGGATCAGTTCCGGGAAGGGGATTTCCGTCGATTCCAGGCGCAATTTGCCGGCCTCGATCTTGGCCACATCGAGCAGGCCGTCGATCAGCGACAGCAGGTGCGAGCCGCTGCGCAGGATGGTCGCCAGGGCATCCTGATGCTGCTCCGGCATGGCCGCATCGCGCTGCAGGATCTGGGTAAAACCGAGGATGCTGTTCAACGGCGTACGCAGTTCGTGAGACAGTCCGGTGACGTAGCGACTCTTGGCCGCGTTGGCCGCCTCGGAAGCCTCCTTGGCATCTTGCAGGGCCTGGTCGGTCAAGCGGTGGGCTTCGATTTCCTGCATCAGCAGCAGGGTCTGGCGGTCCGATTCTTCCTGGGCCACGCGGCGGCTTTCCCGCGTCAGAACCACCCACCAGGCGAGGATGGCCGCCAGTACCGAGAGCGTCAGGAAGGCCTGGAAAAATGCCTGGTACAGCGTCGCCTGGGCTTGCGGCGAGTGGGGCAGCCCCTGGGAGGCCTGGCCATAGATCAGCGCCAGAGCGCCGCTGAGCATCAGGATCAGCGCGAGCAGCAGGCCCAGGTAATGGACTAGCCGGGTGTGCAGGCGTGGCACCGTGGCATTGGGCAACAACCAATGCAACAGCGCTTCGAATTGCGCCGACAGACGCCCGTGGGGTTTGCAGCGATCGCCGCAACGCGCGTCCAGCGAACAGCAAAGCGAGCAGATGGGCGTGCTGTAGGCCGGACAGAAAGCCATGTCGGCGGTTTCGAATGGGTTGCTGCACAGGCCGCAGGTGATCTGCGTGCTCGCAGCTACCGGTTGCAGCAGTAACGGATCGCTGGTGCGGGCGATGTAATAGCGGCTACGGGTGGCCCAGGCCAGCAGCGGGGTCATGACCAGCGAGGTGCCGAGGGCGACGAAGGGCGGAGCGGCCTGGGCCAGTGCACCAAATAGACCGAAGTGGGCGAGGACCGACAGCAGCGAGGCGATCAGCATGGAGCCGACGCCCACCGGGTTGATGTCGTAGAGGTGAGCGCGCTTGAACTCGATGTACTTCGGTGACAACCCCAAGGGTTTGTTGATCACCAGGTCGGCGACCACCGAGCCGATCCAGGCGATGGCGATGTTGGCGTAGAGACCGAGCACCTGGTCGATGACGTCGAATACCCCCAACTCCATCAGCATCAGGGCAATGGCCACATTGAACACCAGCCAAACTACGCGGCCGGGGTGACTGTGGGTGACCCGGGCGAAAAAGTTCGACCAGGCCAGGGAGCCGGCGTAGGCGTTGGTCAGGTTGATCTTCATCTGCGAGACGAAGACGAACAGCACCATGGCCGCCAGGGCCCATTCCGGCGAGGCGAACACATAACCGAAGGCCACCAGGTACATCTGGGTCGGTTCCGTAGCGCGCTCGATGGGGATCTCGTGTTGCAGGGCGAGAAACGCCAGGAAGGCGCCAGCGAACATTTTCAGGGCGCCGGGCAGGATCCAGCCGGGGCCGGCGCAGAGCAGGGCGGCCCACCAGCGCTTGCGGTTGGCCGCGGTTTTTTCCGGCAGGAAGCGCAGGTAGTCGACCTGTTCGCCGATCTGCGTCACCAGGGATAGGGCCACGGTACAGGCTGCGCAAAACGCCAGCAGATTGAAGTCGCCGCTGGCATCACGGCCCCGGAAACTGGTCCAGTCGCTGAAGGCCTCGGGGTTTTTCAGCAGCACAAACAGATAGGGCAGCACCAGCAGCACCAGCCACAGTGGCTGGGTCCAGAGTTGCAGGCGGCTGATCAGGGTCACCCCATAGGCCACCAGGGGGATCACCAGCACAGAGCAGATCACATAGGCAAAGGCCAATGGGATATGGAAGTACAGCTCCAAGGCCAGGGCCATGATCGCTGCTTCCAGGGCGAAGAACAGAAAGGTGAAGCTGGCGTAGATCAGCGAGGTGATGGTCGAGCCGATGTAGCCGAAGCCGGCACCGCGGGTCAACAGGTCCATATCGACGCCGTAGCGGGCGGCGTAGTAGCTGACGGGCAGGCCGGTGAGGAAGATGATCAGGCTCACGGCGAGGATCGCCCAGAAGGTGTTGGTGAAGCCGTAGCTCAGGGCCAATACCCCGCCAATCGCCTCCAGGGCCAGGAACGACACCGCTCCCAGGGCGGTGTTGGCAATGCGCAGCTCCGACCACTTGCGGAAGGACTTTGGTGTGTAACGCAGGGCGTAGTCTTCCATGGTTTCGTCGGCGACCCAACTGTTGTAGTCGCGACGGATCTTGGCGATGCGCTGGGTGCCAGGTGGAAGCACGGCGAAAGACTCCTGGGGTCAAGGCGCTCCGTGCCTGTCGGGTGTGCCCGTGGCGGATAGCCGAGCAATTTTCATGCCCTGCACCACGCCGTCTTGCCGCGCCAGCTGTTGCCTGCGCACGCGTCCGCGCAATGCCGTTCAGGCGGGGCCTGGGGCGATAGCCTGCGCCGCCTTGGTGCATTTTTCCCTACGTCAAATGACGTATGCGCTTACGTCAGGCTGCGTATACCCGTCACCGATCCGCGCCGCCATGCTGATGCCACCACCGTTGCCGGCCGCCTCAAGGCGAGCTGTCAGCGTCACCGCAGAGGAGTAGCAGCATGGAACCACGATTGATCCGCACTAAAGGCCTGTTGCCGCGCCGCCTGGCTCTGGGGGCGGCGGCCCTGTCGTTATTGGCTGCCAGTGTGTTCAGCCAGGGTGTATGGGCGGACGAGGCCAACAGCACCGGCCTGGCGGTGACCGCCACTGAGGTCACGGTCGGCCAGTTGCACTCGGCTACCGGCACCATGGCGATTTCCGAGACCGGCTCGATCCAGGCCGAACGCCTGGCCATCGAGCAGATCAACGCTTCAGGCGGCATCCTCGGTCGGCAGATCAAGGTGATCCAGGAAGACGGCGCCTCCGACTGGCCGACCTTCGCCGAGAAGGCCAAGAAGCTTTTGGTCAACGACAAGGTGGCAACGGTGTTCGGTTGCTGGACCTCGGCCTCGCGCAAGGCTGTGCTGCCGATTTTCGAGAAAGAAAATGGCCTGCTCTACTACCCGACTTTCTACGAGGGGCTGGAGCAGTCGAAGAACGTGATCTACACCGGCCAGGAAGCCACCCAGCAAATCCTCGCCAGCCTCGACTGGATCGCCAAGACCAAAGGCGCCAAAACCTTCTACCTGGTGGGGTCGGACTATATCTGGCCACGCACCTCGATGAAGATTGCGCGCAAACACATTGAAAACGTGCTGCACGGCACCGTGGTCGGCGAAGACTACTACCCGCTGGGCAACACCCAGTTCGGCTCGCTGATCAACAAAGTCAAGCTGAAGAAGCCCGACGTTGTGTTCGCCGCCGTGGTAGGTGGCTCCAACGTGGCCTTCTACAAACAACTCAATGCGGCGGGCGTCAATTCGGCCAAGCAGACCTTGCTCACCCTGTCGGTGACCGAGGATGAATTGCTGGGCATCGGCGGCGAAAACATGGCCGGCTTCTACGCCTCGATGAAGTACTTCCAGAGCCTGGACAACCCCAACAACAAAGCCTTCGTCGACGCTTTCAAGGCCAAGTACGGCAAGGATTCGGTGATCGGCGACGTGACCCAGGCTGCGTATCTGGGCCCATGGCTGTGGAAGGCTGCGGTGGAGAAAGCCGGCAGCTTCGATATCGACAAAGTGGTTGCAGCCTCGCCGGGCATCGAGTTGAAAACCGCGCCTGAAGGCTACGTCAAAGTGCATGAAAACCATCACCTGTGGAGCAAGACCCGCATCGGTGAAGTGCAACCCGATGGCCAGTTCAAAGTGGTGTACGAGTCCGATCTGATCGAACCGAATCCGTTTCCTAAAGGCTATCAGTAAGGTCCGGGCCTATCGCGGCAAGCCGACTCCAACACTTTGTAGGAGCTGGCTTGCCGGCGATGGAGCTCCATCGTTTCTCCACATCCTCCCTCCAAGCAGGAGTCCATCATCATGGAATGGCTATCGGAATTTGGTGCCATCGCGGCGATGCAGGGGTTCAACGGCTTGTCCGTGTTCTGCGTGCTGCTGTTGATGGCATTGGGGTTGGCGATCATTTTCGGCCAGATGGGGGTCATCAACATGGCCCACGGCGAGTTCCTCACGATCGGCGCCTACACCACCTATGTCTGCTCGAGCCTGACCAGTCATTTCGCCCCGTGGTTTCAACCCTATTATTTTTTCATCGCCATCGCCCTGTCGTTCCTGATGGCCGGGGCCATCGGCTGGCTGGTGGAGTGGGCGATGATCAGTCGGCTCTACAAGCGTCCACTGGACACATTGCTGGCGACCTGGGGGCTGTCCCTGGTGATGCAGCAGACCTTCCGTTCGGTGTTCGGTGCCCGTGAAGTCAGCGCGACGCCGCCGGAGTGGCTGATGGGCTCGTTCAACTTCACTGAGTCCATCGAGATCCCGCGCAACGGTCTGTTCATGATGGCCCTGACCCTGCTGCTCACCGGGGCCATTTTTCTCTTGCTCTACCGCTCACGCTGGGGCCTGCAAGTGCGGGCCACGGTGCAAAACCGACTGATGAGCCGAGCCGTGGGCATCAATACACGCAAGGTCGACCGAATGACCTTTGCCCTCGGTTGTGGTGTCGCGGGGGTGGCCGGCGCGGCCTTTACCACCATCGGCTCCACCGGTCCCACCGCGGGCTCGCAGTACATCGTCGACACCTTCCTGGTGGTGGTCTTCGGCGGCGCACAAAGCCTGTTCGGCACCATTGCGTCGGCGTTCGTCATTGCCCAGACCCAATCGATTTCGGAGTTTTTCCTCAGTGGTTCGATGGCTAAGGTGCTGACCCTGTCCGGGGTGATTCTGATCCTGATGTTGCGCCCTCAAGGGTTGTTCTCCATCAAAGTGCGCAAGTAGAGGCGAGCCAATGAAGCTTTTAGACAAGATGCTGGCGGGCAAGCAGAACCTGTTGGGCGTGGCCCTGTTGGCGCTGCTGATCTTCGTGGTCTTCCCGCTGACCCTGGATGCCTTTCGCCTGAACATGGTGGGCAAGTACCTGACCTATGCCTTCGTCGCTGTCGGCCTGGTGTTGTGTTGGGGCTATGGCGGCATTCTCAGCCTCGGGCAAGGGGTGTTCTTCGGCGTCGGCGGCTACTGCATGGCGATGTTTCTCAAGCTCGAAGCCTCCGACCCGCAGAGCACCAAAATCCAGTCGACGCCGGGCATTCCAGATTTCATGGACTGGAACCAGATCACCGAACTGCCGTGGCTCTGGGTGCCGTTCCACAGTTTCAGCTTCACCCTGCTAGCGGTGATCCTGGTGCCGGTGGTGCTGGCCTTCATCATTGGCATGGCGCTGTTCAAGCGGCGGGTGGGGGATGTTTATTTCTCTATCGTCAGCCAGGCCATCGCGCTGATTCTCACGGTGCTGATCGTCGGCCAGCAGGGCCTGACCGGCGGGGTCAACGGCATCACCGATCTCAAGACTCTGCTCGGCTGGGACCTGCGCAGCGACAGCGCCAAGCTGCTGCTGTACTTCATCAACGCGGCCTTGTTGTTCGGCTGCATTTTCATCGGCCGTTTCGTCCTCGCGTCGAAGCTCGGGCGGCTGCTGATGGCGATGCGCGATAGAGAGGAACGGGTGCGCTTCTCCGGTTATGACGTAGCCAGTTTCAAGATTTTCGTGTTCTGCATCGCCGCTGCCTTCTCGGCCATTGGCGGCGCCATGTTCGCCTTGCAGGTGGGCTTCATGTCGCCTTCGTTCGTCGGCATCGTGCCGTCCATCGAGATGGTGATCTTTGCCGCTGTCGGCGGGCGCATGTCGCTGCTCGGCGCGGTGTATGGGGCCTTGCTGGTGAACTACGGCAAGACCTATTTCTCCGAGTCGTTCCCCGAATTATGGCTGTACCTGATGGGCGGGCTGTTCATTGCCGTGGTCATGTACTTCCCCAATGGCTTGGCCGGACTCTGGGACAGCCATGGCCGCCAGACCCTTGGCCGTCTATTGCGGCGTCCCTCGCAGCAAGCTGCCGTTGCCGAACCCCTGCCAGAGGCGCCGCGCACCGCGCCGCCAGCCTCGGCTCCTGAACGTCCTTCGCTGGAGACGCAGCCATGACCGCCGTGGGTTTTCAAATGAACAAGCCGGTGCTGGTTATCGAGGGGCTGACGGTGTCCTTCGACGGTTTCAAGGCCGTGGACAACCTCAACCTGTACATCGACCGCAATGAAGTGCGGGTGGTGATCGGGCCCAACGGCGCAGGCAAGACCACGGTGCTCGACCTGATCTGCGGCAAGACCCGCGCCACCAGCGGGAGCATTCAGTTCGATGGTCAGGAGCTGACCAAGATGCGCGAGTACAACATCGTCCGTGCCGGTGTCGGGCGCAAATTCCAGAACCCGTCGATCTACGAAAACCTCACGGTGTTCGAGAACCTGGAGATGTCCTACCCGGCGGGGCGCAAGGTGTTGGGCGCGTTGTTCTTCAAACGCAGTGCCGCAGTGATTGCCCGGGTTGAAGAGGTGGCGCGGGAGATCTTTCTCGGCGAGCTGTTGCAGCAACAGGCCGATCTGCTGTCCCACGGCCAGAAGCAGTGGCTGGAGATCGGCATGCTGCTGATGCAGAACCCTGACCTGTTGATGCTCGATGAACCCGTCGCCGGGATGAGCGTCAACGAACGCGTCCAGACCGCAGAACTGCTCAAGCGCATCAGCCAGGGACGCTCGGTGCTGGTGATCGAACACGACATGGAATTCGTCAAGAGCATCGCCCATAAGGTCACGGTGCTGCACCAGGGCAAGGTCCTGGCCGAGGGCAGCATGGAGTCGGTGCAGAACAACCCGAAAGTCATCGAAGTCTATTTAGGCCATTGAGGAAGCAGGCATGTTCAACGTAGACAAGCTGTCCTGTGGTTACGGCCAGAGCCAGATCCTCCACGACCTCGACCTGGCCGTGGCCAAACGCGAAATCGTCGCCGTGATGGGACGCAACGGTATGGGCAAGACCACGCTGTTCAAGAGTTTGATGGGCATCCTTCCGCAGTGGCGGGGGCAGGTCAGCATCGATGGCCAGGAGGTCTCGAACCTGGAAACCCACGAGCGGGTGGAACTCGGCATCGCCTATGTGCCCCAGGGGAGGATGATTTTCCCCAGCATGACGGTGTTGGAAAATATTCAGACCGGCCTGCCAGCATCGGCCCGGGGCCAGGTCCCCGAAGATCTTTATGCGTTGTTTCCGGTGCTTCACGACATGCGCTCGCGCAAGGGCGGCAATCTCTCGGGCGGGCAACAGCAGCAACTGGCCATCGCCCGGGCGCTGGCGACCAATCCCAAGGTGTTGTTGCTCGATGAACCTACCGAAGGCATCCAGCCGTCGATCATCAAGGACATCGCCCGCACTTTGAAAGAGATCCGCAACCTGCGCGACCTGACCATTGTGGTCTCCGAGCAGGTGCTGTCATTCACCCTGGAAATCGCCGACCGCTTCCTGGTGATCGAGAAGGGCCGCTTCGTGATTGAAGAGACCCGGGACAAGGTCGACGAAGCCACCATCAGTCGCTACCTCTCTGTGTAGGTGCGGCCGGGCGGCGCGATGGTTTATCGGCCCCCTTTGTTGCAGCTGGCAAGCCAGCTCCTACAGGGGTACGTCATCCAACGTATTGGCCGATTCGGGCCGCCATTCGAGACTGGTTCCAACGCGGTACACCCCCAATGTTCAGGAGCTTCGCCATGACCGATACCTTGATCAAAGTCGACCTCAACCAGCCCGCCACCGAGAACGAACAGATCCATAACCGCTGGCATCCGGACATTCCCATGGCTTGCTGGGTCAAGCCAGGGGATGACTTTATTCTTGAGACTTACGATTGGACCGCCGGCGCGATCAAGAACAACGACGACGCCTCGGATGTGCGTGACGTCGACCTGTCCACCGTGCACTACCTGTCCGGTCCAGTGGGCGTGCATGGCGCCGAGCCGGGGGATCTGCTGGTGGTCGACCTGTTGGACATCGGTGCCAAGGCCGAATCCATGTGGGGCTTCAACGGTTTCTTCTCGCGGCAGAACGGCGGCGGATTCCTCACGGATCACTTTCCCAGCGCACAGAAAGCCATCTGGGATTTCAAAGGCATGTTCACCAGCTCGCGGCACATTCCCGGGGTCAACTTTGCCGGCCTGATCCACCCCGGATTGATCGGTTGCCTGCCCGACCCGGTAATGCTCGCCGACTGGAACCGCCGTGAGCAGGAGCTGATCGATACCAACCCGACCCGCGTGCCGCCCTTGGCCAACGCCCCGCTGGCCGCCACCGCGCACATGGGCAAGCTCAAAGGCCAGGCCCGGGATGATGCCGCGGCCACCGGCGCACGCACCGTGCCGCCGCGTGAACATGGTGGTAACTGCGATATCAAGGACCTGTCCCGGGGCTCGAAGATTTTCTTCCCGGTCTACGTCAACGGCGCCGGGTTGTCGGTGGGAGACCTGCACTTCAGTCAGGGCGACGGCGAGATCACTTTTTGCGGTGCAATCGAGATGGCCGGCTGGGTGCATATGAAAGTCGAGCTGATCAAGGGCGGCATGGCCAAGTACGCAATCAAGAACCCGGTGTTCAAACCCAGCCCGATTATCCCGACCTACCAGAACTACCTGATCTTTGAAGGTATCTCGGTGGATGAAGCCGGCAAGCAGCACTACCTGGACGTCAATATCGCGTACCGCCAGGCCTGCCTGAATGCGATCAACTACTTGACCAAGTTTGGTTATTCGCCCGCCCAGGGCTATGCACTGTTGGGTTCTGCGCCGGTGCAAGGGCATATCAGCGGCGTGGTCGACATCCCCAACGCCTGCGCGACGCTCTGGTTACCCACCGAAATCTTCGAGTTCGACATCAACCCCAACGCCAACGGCCCCATCAAACACCTCGACGGCAGTATCGATCTGCCGATCGCCCCGGACCTGTGAGACACGCCCGAGCCCGATCAATGTCCGGAGAGCGCCATGCCGACCTATGAGTACGAATGCCAAACCTGTGGCTGTTTCACAATGTTGCGGCCTATGGCCCAACGGCACGAGCCGTGCCAGTGCCCGTTTTGCGCGGGCCCAGGAGGGCCGTTGCTGTTGTCTGCGCCGGCGCTGACGACGTTGTCGAGCAGTCAACGCCAGGCCATGGCGACCAACGAGCGAAGTGCCCACTCACCGCAGACCCTTGGTGAGTACCAGCAGAACCGTCGTCACCCCAGTGGGTGCAGTTGTTGCGCACCGAGCAAACCGCTGGCCCCGACCAAAGCCAATCCTCAGGGGCTCAAGAGTAAAACCGGCTCCAGACCTTGGATGATCAGCCATTAACAGAGGTAAATTTCATGCGTCATGGTGATATTTCCAGCAGCCCGGATACCGTGGGTGTCGCGGTCGTCAATTACAAAATGCCGCGGCTGCATACAAAAGCCGAGGTCATTGAAAACGCCCGCAAGATTGCCGACATCATCACTGGTATGAAAAGCGGTCTCCCCGGCATGGACCTGGTGGTGTTTCCTGAATACAGCACCATGGGCATCATGTACGACCACGATGAGATGATGGCGACTGCCGCCAGCATTCCAGGCGAAGAGACTGCGATCTTTTCCGCCGCGTGCCGTGCGGCAGACACGTGGGGGGTGTTTTCCCTGACCGGTGAGCGGCATGAGGAACACCCTCACAAAGCCCCGTACAACACGTTGGTGTTGATCAATAACCAGGGCGAAATCGTCCAGAAGTATCGCAAGTGCATTCCCTGGTGCCCCATAGAAGGCTGGTATCCGGGTGATCGGACCTATGTCTGCGAGGGGCCGAAGGGCTTGCAGATCAGCTTGATCATTTGTGATGACGGTAACTACCCGGAGATCTGGCGCGACTGTGCAATGAAAGGGGCGGAGTTGATCGTCCGCTGCCAGGGCTATATGTACCCGGCCAAAGAGCAGCAGGTGATGATGTCCAAAAGCATGGCCTGGGCCAATAATTGTTATGTGGCAGTGGCCAATGCCGCCGGCTTCGATGGGGTTTACTCCTACTTTGGTCACTCGGCGATCATTGGCTTCGACGGTCGCACTCTGGGCGAATGCGGTGAAGAGGAAATGGGCATTCAGTACGCACAATTATCCGTTTCGCAAATCCGCGATGCGCGAGCGAACGACCAATCACAGAATCATTTGTTCAAGCTGCTGCATCGCGGTTACACCGGGGTCTATAACTCCGGGGACGGCGACAAGGGAGTGGCTGACTGCCCGTTCGACTTTTACCGCACCTGGGTACTGGATGCGCAGAAAGCCCAGGAAAACGTCGAAAAACTTACCCGTCGCACCGTCGGCGTGGCTCATTGCCCGGTGGGAGAGATTCCCCACGACGGTAAAGAAAAACACGCAGGCTAAACCATGCCTTTCGTGAATGATCGCATCGACCCAAACCACCCACAGCCTAGCCTGACCAACGCATCACCGGCAGCAGATTTGTTGACCTCACGCTTCGTCTTCAATCCCGCTCAGGTCATGGCGTTGTTGCGCAGTCGAATTGTCGGCCAGGAACAAGCCATGAGCGCGGTCGAGGCGTTGCTAAACGTGGTTAAGGTCGATATTGGTGAACGTGAGAGGCCGTTGACGGTGAACCTGTTCATGGGGCCGACCGGTGTCGGCAAGACCGAAATCGTCCGTCTGCTGGCACTGGCCATACACGGTCGCTCCGATGCTTTTTGTCGCATCGACATGCACACCCTGGCCCAGGAGCATTACTCGGCGGCGCTCACCGGAGCGCCACCTGGTTATGTGGGGAGTAAAGAGGGCGTCAGTCTGTTCAATAGCAAATTGATTCAAGGTACCTACAGTCGCCCAGGCATCGTGCTGTTCGATGAACTGGAAAAGGCCAGCAAGGAAGTGGTGCGCAGCTTGTTGGGCATTCTTGAGAACGGCCAACTGACCTTGGCGGGCGGTAGCCGAACGCTGGATTTTCGCAATAGCCTGATCTTCATGACCAGCAACATTGGAGCCCGGCAAGCGACCACCTACAGGGAACGTTTTTCACGCGGCTGGCGGCGCTGGCTCGGCATCGCCCCACAAGGTGAGCAGGCTATGTTGGAGCAAGCGCTGCACGCGTGGTTCGAACCGGAATTTCTAAACCGTATTGATCGCATCCTGGTTTTCCAGCGCATCGAAACCCAATGGCTGGAAGCGTTGTTGCAGATCGAACTGAACAAACTCAACCAACGTCTCGGTCAGCATCGTCGTACGCTGGTCCTGGACGTTGCGGCAAGCGACTGGCTGTGCCGAAAGCATGACCCACGCTTTGGTGCTCGGGCTCTGACAAGGCGAGTGCGGGTTGAGCTGGAGCCTGCGATCGCTGAGTGTATGCTGGCTCATCCGCAGGCAATGCAGATGACTGCGACGGTCGAATCAAACCGGCTCACGGTTGTTCCAGCGCAAAGCACTGTGTTCAACGCATCAACGCCAAAGGATTTTCCTGCAACATCACCGAACTGTGGAGGGTAGCCAGTGCTTCCTTGAGTAAGGATTGCTCCTGCGCATCCTTGGATTTCTTGCTCTCCTTGGCGGCGTACTCCAGCAATACCAAGTGACTGCGGCTGGCTGAAGCTTCCTTCGGCACCACGGTCTCTTCAATCAGTTTGCCCGTGACGTACTTCTGTGTCCGTGTGTCCTGGCTGGCGTGTTGCGTGACGGAGGCTTTGGTCAGTCGGCCATCCTTGTAGGCGAGGCTGGCCGAGCTGCTGGCCTTGTCATTCACTTGTACGTAGAGATAGTTCTGCGATTCGTAATCTTTGCCCAGCGCAGGTGCTTTCCCGCCCTTCAGGCTTTTGTGAAAGCTGGCCGATAGACTCGATTGCTGGGTTTGATCGATCTTGCGGTCACGCATGATGGAGCCTGCGACGACAGTCTTTTGCGAGAGGGTATAGGCAAAGCTATCGAGTTCAGACAGGTGCATCGGGTTGGACGCCTTGTTAGTCTGAGTGATGGACGCCTCGAAGTCTGCCAGTCCGGTCAATAGGCCTTTGTCCGCCGCATTACGGGTCAATCGGTCAGGTAGGGTAGTGCCCTGTGGGTAGTGGCTGTTCATGGCGCTGAACGCATCCTTGAACATCTCCATCAGGGCCGCCTTGGCGTTGCCACGCTCCTGCACTCGGTCAAACTGGGCAAGGTAGCTGTTCAGTGCGTTGGCCTGTTGCTTGGCATCGCCCAGGATTGCGCTGTTCTTCAGGTCAACGCTCAGGTTCAGTTTGCCCTCCGGACCGCTCATTTGCGTGGTGCGGCGTTGGTTGTCGGCGCTAAAGGCGAGGGTCAGATCTTCACCGTCCACACCCTTCAGTTTGGCGTTCAGGTCAATGGATGCCAATACGCTGGAGTCAAACTGCGTCAGCTTGCCCAGGTCGAGCTTGGGCGGCTCGGCGGTCAACCCGTCGACAGCCGCCTGAAAGGCACTGCTCAGAGCGCCAATCGCCTTGAGTTCCTCCTCGCTCAGCGGGCCACCATTCACCGTCGCCTGGACGCCAAGACCATCGTCCTGGCTTGTCAGGCTGAAGGTGACCGTCTTGCCGCTGGCGGTCTTGATGCTGAGACTGATCAGGTTGTCGGCTTTATTGTGCAGCAGCGTCTGTTCGGATTTTATCCCGGCGACGTCGTAAGCCCTGTCCGTGGTGGTATGGAGCACTGACTGGGAAATGCTCGAACCATTCTTGGCGAACTGCTCCACCAAGACCGCACCCAGGCGGTGAAAGCGGTTGGCTATCGACAGCGATCTGGGGTTGGTTCCCATGATGTTGGTGATAGCGTCCTGACCTTCCTTTTCCCAAACACGAACATTCTCCTGGCCAGGCAGTTGCCCGAGGCGGGTATAGGTCTGTGATTCAACATCGACCACCGGGCTGCCCAGGCTGACGATTGCCGACGGTCGAGCCGGGAAGACATCAGCACTGTCTATCGCTGTTGCAGGCGATGCCGCGACAGCGGAGCGAGTCTGGAGGGGAATGGCGGAAGTGATCGAGGATAGGGTAGTCATGACAGTCCGTGTCAACAGAGCAGAGTTACACTCAATGTAGTGAATACACCACCCGATTGAAAGCGGGCTGGGTGAAATAAATGGCAAAGAGCTATTATGCATTTGCCCGTTAGCGAATTCCCGGAGCGGTTCAGCCCAATCTGAAGAGATTGGGCTTTTTTCACGCCTTGAGAAACGGCGTTCCCAGGCTTGTGGTCGACACTGTCGCCGTCAGAAGACCAGCTTGAACAGGGCGATGACCACGATCAGGCCGATTATGAAAATGATACCTACGGTGCCGCCAAGAAATTTCAACATAATGATGCTCTCATCGGATGGGCTTAATTTTCTAGACCACCCTCGACAACGCTCGTTTCGTTGAATTTCACCCGCAGTGATCAATGAACCGCCCAAGACCTCGGAACAGGCACCTGATCAAACTTCGAAACGGTCTTGATCCAGTAGCGCCGATAGTCGGTCTGGTCCGGCGCCAGGGGTTTGTGGGTTGACCATGGATGCTCCGCCTTCAGGCTCGCCCGGTAGGCTTCCCATTCTTTCTGCTCGGCCACTTCCCTGGCTTTGGTCCTGTCATCGAACCAACCCAGGACGTACGCTTCGCCCTGATCCGTGCCGTGTGCTATCAGCAGATAAATCTCTGTCATTACCTGATCCGCCGTTCAATCCTGAAACCCAGTCACTGGGGTCTTACCTTGGGTATCGGCAGTTTTTTTGTGTTGTTGAGGTTTATTGATGAGTGGCGTGCGGTTGAAGTCTGCCCCGTAGCAAACGCCCTTAGTCTCGCCGCTCGGCTACTAACAGTAACGACTGCGGCATCGCACTTTGCGGGTGCTGTGGCTCCTGTAGGCCGGCGAGACGAAAGCCGGCCATGTCCAGTGCGTTGAGCCAACTGGACAAGGTTCGCAAGTACCACGGCATGGGTTGCCACTGTCCCTTGAAACCGGTGAAAGTCTCTTCCCGCCAACCATCCTGGTAGTCGTCCGCTGCCATGACCCACGGGTGCAGCGTCTGAATCACCAGCGTACCGCCAGGGGCGAGCAGGGCGTTCATGGCTGCGAGCAAAGGGACGATGTCTTGATGCAGCAGAGCGAAGTTGGCGCAGATCACGTTGTAGTCGCTGCCGATGTCCACCTTGGCCTGCGCCAGCTCTTCGTAGCTGGCCAAATATACCCGCGAAGAACCGGCGGCCCGCGCGGCCTCAACCAGCGTCGCATCGCCATCTACACCCACCACCTCGATACCTCGTTCAGTCAGGGCACGCAACAACCAGCCCTCACCGCAACCCAGGTCGAGCACACGCTCGGGTTGACGGCCTAGCACCGCCAGTATGATGGCCTGGTTGGTGACCTTGAGACGGCTTTCGAGGGTGCCGGTGCGGATGGCTTCGATCCAGGATTGGGCGTTGTGGTGCCAGCTTTGGAGGAGGGCGGATTCGCAGGTGGGCATTTCGACTCTCCGGGTGGGTGGTTAATGCAAGGATAGGACAAATGCTAATGGAGGCTTTGCCTGCCAGAGATACCGCTCAGGCAATTCGTGTGACCGAGAAACGATGGCGATAAGGCTGATGGTCGACTTCAAGACATATGTCTGTTCATGTCAACAAAATGTACTCACATGTACATTTTAGGGTCGTAGAGGTACATTGGTTTATGTATTTTGAAGGAGGCATGGGATGTCCCAGTTAGGGAAAGCACGTGGCAAGGCTCAAGACGCAGGCTGGCGGGGTTCGCCGGAGGGGTGGCTGGAAGCGGCCTACGAGGCTCTGAAGGAGTCGGGCATCGATGCTGTTCGGGTCATGCCGCTGGCCAAGCGCCTGGGCTTGTCACGCACCAGCTTCTACTGGTTCTTCGAGGACCGCGAGCAGTTGCTGGCGGCTTTGTTGTCTCGGTGGCGGGAGACCAATACCGGGGGCTTGATCAGGCAAAGCGAAAGTTATGCCGAAAGCATTTCCGAGGCGATCCTGAATGTGTTCGAGTGCTGGCTCAACCCGCAGTTGTTCGACTCGCAGTTCGAGTTTGCCGTGCGCAGTTGGGCGCTACAGTCCGCTGAAGTGGCTCAAGAGGTCGCTGCCGTAGACGAGCAGCGGATGAATGCTCTGGCGAGCATGTTCAAGCGCTTCGGTTATGACAGCCAAGGCGCTGATACCCGGGCCCGAACGATTTATCTGACGCAGATCGGCTATATCACCATGAATACGAGTGAGCTGATCACTGTGCGCTTCCAGCGCATTCCGCATTACGTGAGTATTTTCACCGGCAAAGTCCCCAAGCAGCGCGAGCTGGATCGCTTCTATGGGAAGTTCGGCTATGCCGAAAAGGAGCCTGGGATCTTTGTTCCCTTGACCGACACTTTCGAAGGCAGCACCGATGATCAATGAGACCGTGGGGATCATTGGCGGTACCGGCTGGCTGGGCGGGTCGATTGCCAAGGCGGTGCTGGCGAAGGGACTGTTGTCGGCGGCAAACCTGGTCATTTCCAATCGTTCAGGAAACCACCCGTTGGCTCAGCAAGGTGCTTGCCTGGTCGCGGACAACCAGGACCTGGTGGATCGCAGCGACGTCGTGATCATCGCCGTTCGCCCCGAGCATTTCGCCAGCCTGAACATCAACGCGACGGGTAAAATCGTTATTTCCCTGATGGCTGGGATTGGCGCACAGACAATTGCTGCACAGACCTCGGCTGCGGCAGTGGTGCGGGCGATGCCCAATGCGGCGGTGGAGATCGGGCAGTCCTTTACGCCTTGGTATTGCTTTGCAGAGGTAGCGGCAACGACGAAAAGCCTCGTGCAGCGCTTGTTCGAGTGTGTAGGCACGGCGGCAGAGGTGCAGCAAGAAGACTTCATCGATTACCTCTCGGCGCTCTCGGGTACGGGCCCGGCTTTCCCTGCTTTGTTGATGACGACGCTGGCCAATCAGGCGATGGCTGCCGGCATTCCTTGCGACATCGCTCAACTCGCCGCGAAAAATGTGGTGGTAAGCAGCAGCCAGTTGTTGGCCAGTCACGATGCCCAACACATGATCGACGCCCTGGTGGCCTACCGTGGGGTGACGGCTGCCGCCTTGCAAGCGATGATCGATGGGCACTTCGAGGAGCAGGTGGGCAGGGCGTTGCAGGCAGGTGCAGCGGTTGCTCGTCAGGGGCTTCAAACCTGAAAAACGCAGCCCCTGCGCGATCGGGGCTCGTGTGTGTATCGGTTGCTGGGGTAGCAGTTACCACCGTATCGCGAGCAGGCTCACTCCCACATTCAATCTTCAGTCGATCTAAAATTCATGTCCAACACAGACCCCCTGTGGGAGCGAGCCGGCTCGCGATGACAACAGCACATCCGGCATCCATGTAGCTGAACCACCGCTATCGCCAGCAGGCTCGCACGGGGTGAAAGTCAATGTTAAGTCTCAAAAATGCCCCTGACTCATGGGGTCAGGGGCATGACCTTCAGACGTCTTTCACCAGCCGCAGTGCATCGTAGATAGCGGCGTGGGTATTACGTGCCGACACCGCGTCGCCGATCCGGAACAGTTGGAAACGACCCTCGGGGTTGGTCACGATATTTTGGGTTTTCCCGGCGATCAGATCGTGCTGTTCAACCGCACCGTTGTTGCTCGAATGCGGGCGCAGGTCGAAGTACAGATCGTCCAGGGGCAGGGTGCCGTGGTTGATCACCACCTGATCGACCACGCGCTGCTTGTGCACTTGGCCATAATCGCTGCCGAAGCTGGCCACCAGCTGACCGTCGCGCGTCTCTACGGAGTCGACGCGATAGGTGACCGTGAAGGTGACGTTCAGGTCCTGCAGGCTGCGCATGTAAGGCACCAGGTTCATCGCCATCACCTCCGGCGCAAACGACCGGTCCGGCGTGACGATCTCCAGTTGTGCGCCGCTGTTGGCGATGATTTCGGCAGCCTGTAGCGCCGCGTGGTCGCCGGCGTCGTCGAAGATCAGCACGTTCTTGCCAGGCTTGACGTCGCCGGAAATGATGTCCCAGGTCGACACCACCAGTTCATTGCCCTGCTTGAGCACCTCGGTGTGCGGCAAGCCGCCTGTGGCGACGATCACCACGTCCGGTTCCTCGGCGATGACGGTCTCGGCTTCGGCCCAAGTGTTGAAATGGAACTTCACGCCCAAGCGTTCGCATTGCGCCATGCGCCAATCGATGATGCTGATCATCTCGCGACGCCGTTCGCTCTGCGCGGTCAAGCGGATCTGGCCGCCGGGTTGGTCAGCCACCTCGAACACCGTGACGTCGTGGCCGCGCTCGCCGGCGACCCGCGCTGCCTCCAGGCCCGCCGGGCCGGTACCGATCACCACCACCTTGCGCTTGGTGGGTGCCTTGGGGATCTCGTGGGGCATGGTGGTTTCGCGCCCGGTGGCGGCGTTGTGGATGCAATACGCGGCGCCACCCTGATAGATACGGTCCAGGCAGTAGTTGGCGCCGACGCAGGGGCGGATGTCTTCTTCGCGTTTTTCGATAATTTTGCGCACGATGTGTGGATCGGTCATGTGCGCCCGCGTCATGCCGATCATGTCCACCTTGCCCGAGGCGATGGCGTGGCGTGCCGTGGCCACGTCCGGGATCTTGGCCGCATGGAACGTCGGGAAACCGGTGGCCGAGCGGATTTCGCCGGCAAAATCCAGGTGCGGCGAGTTACGCATGCCTTGGATCGGAATCACATCGGTGAGGCCCGCATCGGTATCGATGTGACCGCGAACGACGTTGAGAAAATCCACCAGCCCGCTGTCCTTGAGCATGTGGGAAATCTGGATGCCGTCTTTGGCACCGAAGCCGCCCGGCAGGTTTTCATCGCCGGTGTAGCGCACTCCCAGCAGGAAGTCCTCGCCGCAGCGCTGGCGGATGCCACGCAGCACATCAAAAGTGAAGCGCAAGCGGTTTTCCAGCGAGCCGCCGTAGGGGCCGTCGAGGTCGTTGGTCAGCGGCGACCAGAATTGATCCATGAGGTGCCCGTACGCCTGTAACTCCAATCCATCAAGGCCTGCGGCCTTCATGCGTTCGGCGGCATCCACGTAGTCCTCAATGATCCGGTCGATGTCCCAGTCTTCCAGTTTCTTCGGAAAGGCCCGGTGGGACGCTTCGCGGCGATGAGAGGGCGATACGACCGGGAGCCAGTCGGCCTTGTCCCAGCGTGTACGCCGTCCCAGGTGGGTCAGTTGAATCATCACCGCGGCGCCATGTTCATGGCACTCGTCGGTCAGGTCCTTCATCCATTTGACCACCTCATCCTTGTACGCCAGCACGTTGTTGAACACCGGCGGGCTGTCACGGGAAACGGCAGCGGAACCTGCGGTCATGGTCAACGCCACGCCGGCCTTTGCCCGTTCAACGTGATACGCCCGGTACAGGTCCTTCGGCATGCCATCGACGGGGTAAGCGGGCTCATGGGAGGTGGTCATGATCCGGTTTCTGAGTGTCAGGTGTTTGATCTTGTAAGGCTGCAGCAAGGGGTCGCTGGACATGGTGTTGCGCTCCGGAGCAGAACGTCAGGCGTGGTTTTGACATAACGGTAAGTTGGATGTTCATGTGTGTCAATGATTCAGACAGTGGTGTACATTTTTCTTGCGCCGTCAAAATGCCAGGATTAAGATCGGCTCGCAGCGAGGTGATTTGGCTTGCTCGGGGTGAGGGACTCCAGGCTTGGGCTCAAGAGGGCTAGAGGCACTGAAAATGTCTGCCGCAGTGAACGGCGCCATTGACCCCAACGTGAACGTAGAGATCAAAACCGCCTGAAGATGAGGGCGCTTTTGCGCTCATGAGTGAAGGTGATTGCTTCTGCTGTCCTGCCAACAACAACTCACACAGAACGCGGAGAGGCACTATGGTTACGTTATCCAGTAAGACTTTTAGCGGCTGGCTTGCAGGCCTGTGTATGGTCTTTTGCAGCTTGCTTGCCCATGCCGAGGAGCCTGCGCCTGTGCGCATTGGATGGGTGAATTGGTCGGATACGGAAATCGCTGTAAAGCTGGCAAGCACCGCCCTGCAAGACCACCTCAAGCAACCGGTCAAACTGGTGCTGGCCGATATCGGCATTCAGTTCCAGGCGCTGGCTAACGGTAATATCGACCTGATCCCGATGGTCTGGCTGCCGAGCACTCACAAAGCCTTCTATGACAAGTACAGCGACAAGCTCGAAGACCTTGGCGTGTTGTATGAAGGTCGGATCGGTATGGCGGTGCCAACTTCCATTGCCGCCAGTGAGATCGCCAGCATCGAGGATCTCAACAAACCAGATGTGCGGGAAAAGCTCGGCGGCAAAATCCTCACTTCAGAAGTGGGCAACGGCCAATACAAGCTGACAGAAAAAGCCATTGAGCTATACAAACTCGATGGCTACAAAATGGTTGCTTCGTCCGAATCCGGGATGTTGAGTGAGTTGGATCGTAACCTCAAGCGTGACAAATGGTCTTTGGTCAACGCCTGGAGCCCGCATTGGATGTTCTCCAAATGGTCGCTGCGCTATCTGGATGATCCCAAGAAGATTTTTGGGGGCGCAGAGCAGATTCACGCGGTGGCCCGCAAAGGTTTTAGCGCGGAGTATCCCGACGTCGCCCGCTTCTTCACTCACTTCAATATTCCTCAAGCTGACCTTGAGAGATTGATGGCGGCGGCGCGGGACAGTTCGGCAGACAAGGTGGTCGCCGAGTACTACGCAGCCAACAAACCGCGCTTCGAGGCCATGTTTGGCGGGCAAACCGCATCGGTGACAACAGGGCCGCAATGACTCGGTGACACAGCAAGTGTGGGAGCGAGCCTGCTCGCGATAGCGTCAGCACATTCAACATCAATGCAAGCTGAGCCACCGCCATCGCGAGCAGGCTCGCTCCCACATTTGGGGGGCTGTCTCAGGCTCTACAACTAGAACTTGAACCGCCCCACCAATCCTTTGAGCTGCCCGGAAATATCCGTCAAGCGCCCCGAGCCCGTCTGCGCCGAGTGGGCATATTCTTCCACCAGTTGTGCATCGGTATGGATTTGCGAGATGTGCCGGTTGATGTCCTCGGCCACCTGGTGCTGTTCCTCGGCCGCCGTGGCGATCTGGGTGTTCTGGTCGCGAATCGAGTCCACCGAGATACGGATCTTGTCGAAGCTGTCGCGGGCCTGCTGGATGCGTTCAACGCTGGTTTTGGAGCCCTGCAGACTGCCTTGCATCTGCAGGGTGACTTCCTGGGTCCGGCGCGCGAGGTTGCCCAGCAGGCTGTCGATCTCGCCGGTGGAGTCGGCGGTACGCCGGGCCAGGGCGCGGACTTCATCGGCCACCACGGCGAACCCACGACCTTGATCGCCGGCCCGCGCGGCCTCGATGGCGGCGTTGAGGGCCAGCAGGTTGGTCTGTTCGGCAATCGAGCGAATGGTGTCGAGGATGGTGTTGATGTTCTTGCTGTCCTGCTCCAGCGCCTGCATGGTCTGGGTCGACTTTTGCAGATCCTCGCTCAGTTTCAGCACACTACCCGTGGCTTCGCCGATGTGATGCTGGCCGTCGTGCACGTCGCGATAACCTTCGTCCGCGCTGGAGGCCGCCTGGCTGCAAGAGCGGGCGACCTCATTGGCGGTGGCGACCATTTCGTTGAACGCGGTGCTTACCAGTTCAACGGCCTGGCGTTGACGTCCGGCGGCTTCGTTCATGTTTTGCGCCACTTCGCTGGTATCGGCGGCGGCGCTTTGCAGGTCGGAGGAGGCGCTGCCGATGCGCTGCACCAGTTGGGCGATCATGCCCAGGAACTGGTTGAACCAACTGGCCAGGGTGGCGGTTTCGTCCTTGCCTTGCACCGAGAGCTTGCGGGTGAGGTCGCCTTCACCTTCGGCGATTTCCTGCAGGCCATTGGCGACACCGCGAATCGGTCGCACGATCACGCTGGCGAAACTGGCGCCGACGATGGCGAACACCACTGCCAGCGCGGCGGCGATGATGGCGATCAACCAGGTCAGGCTCGCGGCTTCGGCCATGACTTCGTCGCGTTTGATCAGGCCGATGAAGCGCCAGCCCAGGCCTTTGGAACTGACGACGTTGGCCATGTAGGGCACGCCATCGATCTCGATCTGAGTCACGCCATCACCGCTTTTGGCCAGTTCGGCATAGTTGGGGCCAATTTCTGCCATGGGCTTGAAGTTGTGCTTGGCATCGCTGGGATCGACCAGGACGTTGCCATTGGCTTCGACCAGCATCAGGTAACCGCTGTCGCCCAGCTTGATGTTCTTGACCAGTTCGGTCAGTTGCTTGAGCGACACGTCCAGGCCCACCACACCCACCAGCTTGCCGGCGGCGTCGGAGACCGTATGGACGATGCCGATCAGCGACACGTCGTCCGGTGCCCAGTAATAGGCGTCTGTGCGCACGGTGGTGCCCGGTGAAGCGATGGCGGCCTTGTACCAGGGGCGTACGCGGGGGTCGTAGTTGGAAATTTTGGGGTCGTCAGGCCAGCTGGCGTAACCGCCGTCGGCCAGCCCCAGAGAAAGATAGGCGGTGGTCGGATGGCTTTTGGCGAATCTGTCGAATATGTCCAGCAGCTGTTTGTTGTTCTCAGGCAGCGGAATTTGTGCGGCGTCGGCACCGGAATAATTTTTCAGATCCTTGGCCGCGATAATCCGTGGGTCCTTGGCGAAGAACTCGACGTTCTGGCTGATGCCATCGAAGAACTGCTTCATGCCGTTGTCGATCTGGCGGATTTCACGGCCGCTGCTGTCCAGGAAGTTGGTTTGTGCGGCGTCGCGCAGGTTCAACACGACCAGCACCGCCACCAGGATAACTGGCAGGCAGGCGATGGCCGCGAACGCCCATGTCAGCTTCTGTTTGATATTCATGACTTCTCCCGCGGATATTTATAGGTGTTGAAACGGCGGAAACAGGAAACAGTAGCGGTGCGCGTTGCGAGTTTCTGGAACGGGGGAAGCGCCCATGCGTACCTACACGATATCGACCAGAATCGAAGGTACTTGAGGTCGAGGAGGGGGCGATGACCCTGCGCTGTCGCGAGTCGATTGCAGCCGTCGTGGTTAATCTGGAAGATGTGCCAATTGCTCTGCTGCTTAAAGCGCGAGCGTGATGCAAGTCCTGATGCCTTCATGTATTGACGAGGCCCTATGCCAAGCGCATTCGAGAGCGTACTTAAAAACAAAAACATGGCTTACCGGCCGCTCGGATCCTCAGGTGCTGACCAGGCTCCGGTTCGTGTCGCGTTCGTATTGATGGACAACTTCTCGATGATGTCCTTTACCGGTGCGGTGGATGCGCTGGTGACGGCCAACCTGATGAGCGACAGGCCTCTGTATGAGGTGCTGACGGTTGGGGCCTCGGGGAGTCAGGTGACCAGTGACCTGGGGATCGTCATCTCGGCCGATATCGAGTTGGCGCAGTTGCCGGAAAACCAGGACGTCCTGATCGTCGCCGGTGGCTTTCGCGTGAAGTTGCAGGGCATGCCGCTGCTGCGACGCAAGCTGCGCGCCAACGCCGCGTCCGGTTCAATACTGGGCGGGTTGTGGAACGGCGTTTTTTTCGTCGCCGATGCCAGTTTGCTCGATGGTTTCGAGTGCGCGGTTCACCCGGAAAGTCGCGCCATGATGGCGGAGGTTTTTCCCCATGTGAAAGTTTCCAGCCGCGCTTATGTGGTGGACCGGCAGCGGGTCAGTTGCGCAGGTGCCAACAGCTCGCTACGCATGATGCTTCAGTTGATCCGCCAGACGGGAGGCGAAGCGCTGGTGGGGGCGATCGAGGAGATCCTGCGGTGTGATGAGTCGGGCGACGCGTCGGATCTGCCGCCGGTCTTCGTCGAAACCGATCCGACGCTGCCAGAAAGTCTCAAGCTGGCGTTGGAGTTGATGTGGCAAAACATCGAGGAGCCGTTGACCATCGATGAGCTGGCGGCATGCGTGAAGATTTCCAAGCGGCAGTTGGAACGGCGCTTCTGCAGTTTCCTCGGCGCAACCCCGACACGTTATTACCTGGAACTGCGCCTGACCCGTGCGCGCCAACTTATCCAGCAGACCAATCGATCCGTCACAGAAATCGCCGTGGCGACGGGCTTTGTCAGCTCGCCGCACTTTCAGCGTCGTTTTCGGGATTTCTTCGGCGTTCCGCCCGGCAGTTATCGTTCGACGTTTGAGCGAAAACAGGGCGTTCGGTAATAGCACGCGACCTGTTCGGACAGGGGCCGCCCTCAGGGCATCTGCGGCAATTCCTGTGGCCGCAGGTCAAATACCAGGACCTCGGCACCCTGACCGTTGCTCAACGTCAGCAGCTGTTCCTCGCGCACCCGTACACCGTCACCTTCCTGTAACGGCACCCCATTGAGCTCGACACTGCCGCGGGCTACATGCACGTAGGCATAACGATCAGGCGCCAATGTCAGGGTGGCGTTTTCCTTGCCGTCGAACAGCCCGGCATAGACCCGTGCGTCCTGGCGCACCTGGAGCGAGCCGTTGGCGCCGTCCGGGGAAATGATCAATTGCAGGCGACCCCGTTTCTGTTCGGCGCTGAAGTGCTCCTGTTGATAGCGCGGTGTGGCGCCATTGACGTTGGGCACGATCCAGATTTGCAGGAAGTGCACCAGCTCCTCGGCGCTGTGGTTGAACTCGCTATGGGCCACGCCGCTGCCGGCGCTCATCAGTTGCACATCACCGGGGCGAATGACGGAGCCGGTACCCAAGGTGTCCTTATGCTCCAGCGCGCCTTCAAGTACATAGGAAAAAATCTCCATGTCCCGATGAGGATGCTGGCCGAAGCCCTTGGCCGCTGCGACCCGGTCGTCGTTGATGACCAGCAGGTCGGAGAAGCCTTGTTCATTGACGTTGCGGTAGCTGGCAAAGGAAAAGGTATGGAACGAGGTCAGCCAGCCGTGGCGGGCTATGCCGCGGTCTGAAGCTTTGCGAAGGGTCAGCATGGTAGCTCTCCTGATGTGTATGGGCGGCGGCGTTGGGCGTTCGCCAGGTTCAGAAGAAGGTTAATGGTTATTGAATTGTTCAATAAGCAGGTGGAAAACGAAATACTGTCCGTTCTAAGTGGACAATAAGCAGTGCCTACCCGCAGGCACGTGGCTTCGACATAATGTTGGTTTTGCAGGCTACACAACCCTGTGGGAGCGAACCTGCGTGCGTAGAGCCGCTTCAGCTTGGCCCTTTGTTGGTTGCCAGTGCGCTATCGTGAGCTGGCTCGCTCCCACAAGTGGCATCTGCAGGTCCTGAATATTTTGGCGTATTTTCGATGAAAACCGTTGCAATGGTGCTGTTCCCGGATTTTTTATTGCTCGACATGGCCGGGCCTCTTGAAGTGTTTTCCATCGCCAATCGTTACCTTGAACCCGATCTTCGTTATCAATTGCTGACCCTGGGAACCGAGCGCGGCGCGTTGCGAGCGTCCAATGGCGTGGCGGTACAGGCCGATATCCACATCGACCAGGCTTGGGCGGCCTATGACGTGTTGCTGGTGCCGGGTGGCCCGGGCGCCTATAACGACCAGCATCCGGGATTGCATACCTGGTTGCGCGCGGCAGCGCCGCGGGCCACGCGCTACGGCTCCATTTGCACCGGCGTATTTGTGCTGGGAGAGGCGGGGCTGCTTGACGGCTACCGCGTCACCACCCATTGGCACTACACCGAACGCCTGATTCAGCGTTTCCCCAAGGCACGGGTGGAGACCGACAAAATCTTCCTGCAGGATCGACGCTTGTTTACCTCCGGTGGTGTGACCGCCGGCATCGACCTGGCGTTGTCCATCGTCGCTCAGGACCACGGTCGTAAAGTCGCGCTGGATGTGGCCAAGGTGTTGCTGGTGGTGATGAAGCGCCAGGGCGGCCAGGCGCAGTTCAGCCCGCTGGTGGCGGCGGTGGCGGCTCAAGAGTCTGCCATTACCCGGGTGCAGCATCATGTGATGGAGCACCTGGAGGAACCGTTCACCATCGAACGCATGGCCGCGATCGCCGCCATGAGTTCGCGCCATTTCGCCCGGATGTTCGTTCGCGAAGTGAAGATGACGCCCATGGAGTTCCTGCAAGGTGCGCGCATCGACCGCGCCCGCCAGTTGCTGGAATCCACGGATTTGCCCCTCAAGACCGTGGCGTTTCGCAGCGGCTTCGGCAGTGTGCGGCACATGCGCTCGCTGTTCAGCGAAAAGCTTGGCCTGACCCCCGTGCAATACCGCCAGCAGTTCAGTTGAGCCGTCGGTGTCCGTCCAGGGCACCGCAATGTCCGTGATGCGCCCTGTGCCAGCATTGTCCTCTGGGCGATGGCTGCCAAGATAACCGCGAACCCTCTGGAAAGGATGCGCAGGAGCCAGGGCAGACGCGTTCGGATCGCCGTAGTGTCATGCCCGCGATGGTTATCCGGCGCTGGATCGCCCATGAACAGTTTCGCCAGACCCGACACCGAGCCGGCGGTGTGCTTCGGCCCGTTTAGCTTTTATCGCCAGCAGCGACTTGTCACGCGTGACGGCGAGCCCCTGGTATTGGGCGGTCGCGCCCTGGACATTCTTCAAGTGTTGCTGGAGAACGCCGGTCACTTCGTCAGCAAGCAAGCGCTTATCGCGCGCGTCTGGCCTGACAGCGTGGTGGAAGACATCAACCTGCGGGTGCACATCGCGGCTCTGCGGCGGGCTTTCGGTGACGCGGCGCAGGGGGCGCGCTACATCCTCAATCATCCCCGGCAGGGCTATTGCTTTGCCGCGCCCGTGGTCGTGGATGCTGACGTCGAGCAGCCGATCGAGCGCCACAACCTGCCCGCGCGCCTGAGCCCGGTGATCGGTCGCGACAAAGTGCTGGGCCGGTTGCTCAGCGAGGTGCCCCGTCAGCGCCTGACCACCGTGACCGGACCGGGTGGGGTCGGCAAGACCACCGTGGTGCTGCGGGTGGCCGAACTGTTGTTGGAACACTTTGACCACGGTGCCTGGTTTGTGGACCTGTCCGCCATCAGCGACCCGTCGCAGGTGACGAGGCAGGTTTCCCGCACCCTGGGCCTGGGACATGGCGCCTTGGGCCAGCAACTGAAATCCTGGCGGGTTTTGCTGGTGCTCGATGGCGGCGACCATCTGCTCGACGCCTGCCGGGACCTGGCCCGGGCGTTGGGCGCATCGGCTCCGCAGGTCTCGCTGTTGTTCAGCAGCCGCGAGCCCTTGAATCTGACGGATGAGCGCGTCGTACAACTGCTGGGGCTGACAGTGGCCTCGCCCCGTGAGCCGGCGCACCAGATATTGGCGTGTCCGGCGGTGCAGTTGTTGATCGATCAGGTCGCTGCCCGGCAGCAGGGTTTCGAGCCCAATGACCGCGAGCTGGCGGTGATTGTCCAGATATGCCAACGCCTGGACGGGTTACCGCTGGCGCTGGAACTGGCAGCGGCCCAGGTGGGTGTGTTGGGCGTGGCGGGGGTCTTGGAACAGTTGGATTGTGGGCTGTCACTCTTGAACCATGGGCGCCGCACGGCTGTGGCGCGCCATCGAAGCCTGGAGGCCATGCTGGATTGGAGTTTCGAGCGTTTGAGTGACGATGAGCAAGCGGTGTTCCAGCGTCTGGCCGTGTTCGATGGGCCGTTTACGCTCAAGGCTGCGCTGGCCGTCATCAGTTGTGCCGAGCTGGAAGCCGGGCAATTGCCTGGTCTGCTGTCACGGCTGGCGAACCAATCGCTGGTCATGGTCGAGCAGCGCGTGGACGGGGTTCGGTTCCACTTGCTCCACACCACGCGCGCCTATGCCCTGGAAAAATTGCGCCGCAGTGGTCAGTGGGCTGTTTTCAGTCGGCGCCACGCGTTGCAAGAAGCTTGGGAGGTGCGTCGTTCAAGGCCCCAGCCGTCGGGCCAGTTTTTGCAGGAGCGCGCCAGCTTGCTGTAGGTCGGGGGTGTCGAACCCTTCGCTGAAACGACGATAGACCGGCCCGAGCAGATCCTGGGCGGCACGGTCCATGCCCCGGCGTTGCCACAGCCGGGCCAGGGACATGGCGCTGCGCAATTCCCAAGCCAAGGCATTTTGCCGCCGGGCCACCGTCAGGGCGCTCAGCAGTTGCTCTTCGGCGCAGCGCTCAAGGGTGGGGTCGTTTTGCGCCAGCAGGGCTTCGGCATCGGCCCGCAGGATCTCCGCCGAACACCAGCCTGCCGCACCGTTGCGGGCGCGTTCGACCTGTGCCTGGTTGACGCAATCGATGCGCAGGGTGACAACGATGTCCTGGATCAGTCCGGCGTTGGTCGAACTCGCTTCCAGGGTTTCGTCATCGAAAGCGCGGGCATAGTGGCTGGCCCAGTCATGGAACAGCATGACCGAATGTTTTTTCGCCTGGTGCTTCAACAGTTCGAGCCTTTCCCGGGCGCGTGAATGATCGCCGTTGTAGTGCGCAATCACACAACCGCTCAGCGCCAGGGTGTAGCAGATCGAGATGCCGTGGTTGATCTGCAAGGCAATCTGCAGCGCAAGATCGGCGGTGCGCCGGGCTTTTTCGGCAAAGCCTTGCAGCCAGAGAATGCGCGCCAGCACGGTCAGTGCCGCCACGCTCTGATCGTATTGCACGCCGAAGCCGTGGGAGAAACGGCTGAGGTGGCCGCTCTGGGCCAGGCGCTGGATCACTTGTTCGGCATCACGCCGGGCGGCCGTCTGGTCGCCGGTGAAATGCTGCGCCAGCACCCGCAGGCGTTGGGTGCTCAAGGACAGGGTCGGGTCGCCGTGCATGCCCAGTCGGTCGAAATCCAGGCTTTGCTCCAGCGCCTCTTGGTAGTTGCCGCAGCTGAGGTTGACGGTCATGAGCCCCGACACGGCTCGCAGCTCGCCAGCCAGGTCCTGGCATTGTTGCGCCAGGCCCCGGGCCGTGATGAAGGCTTCGACAGTGGCAGGCGTGCCGCCTTGAGTATGGTAATTGAAACTGGCATGGGCCAGTTCCAGGGCCAGGGTCAGTCGTGGGCACGGCACGGGGCTGTGGCGCAATAACGCCCGCGCCTTGCTCACGTAAAGCCCGTGCTCCCTGAGCAGCGACAACTCCTGCCAGAGGGGCAGGGTGCGGGCAGTCAGGCGGATCGCTACCGCGTGCGACCCCTGCGGGCCCAGCCCCCGGTCGAGCGCGGCACGGATGTCGTCGCGATAGAGGGCGTAGCGGGCGATCCACTGCCGCGTGGGGGTCGTTTCCCAGTCTTTTTCGGCATGCTCCATCAGCGTCAGGCAGCGCTCGGCGTGACGCTGGTGGCTGGCAGCCAGTTCCCCGGCTTCAGTCAGTTTTTCCAGGGCATAGCTGCGGGTCGTGTCCAGCAGGCGATAACGCACCTCTTCATCGCCGACCTCGACGTTGAGCAGCGATTTGGCGACCAGCTGGCTGACCGACATCAGCACCTGGTCCGGCGCGATATGTTGACCCACGATCACCGCTGCGGCCGACGCCAGATTGAAGCTGCCCATGAACACCGCCAGCCGTCGCAGGCAGGTTTGCTCGCAGTCGGTAAGCAGCGCAAAACTCCAGTCCAGCGTGGCCCGCAGGGTTTGCTGGCGTGGTGCGGCGACGTTGGTGTCGTTGTGGAGCAGGGCGACGCTGTCTTGCAGTTGCCGGTGAAGTGCCTCCAGTCCGAATACCCCGATCTGACCGGCGGCCAGTTCGATGGCCAGGGGGATACCGTCCAGCCGACGGCAGATGTCGACCACCAGCGGTATGTCCTGATCCGTCAGCTCGAAGCTGTCATGACTGGCCATTGCCCGTTCGGCGAACAACTGCAGCGCCGGGAACTCCAGGGCCGGATACCCCTTGATGGGCATCTCCCGGGGGGGGAACGCCAGGGAATCCAGATGCTGCACGTGCTCGCCTTCGGCCCGCAGACCTTCGCGGCTGGTGGCCAGGATGTGCAAGTGAGGCGCACCGCGCAGCAGGGTTTCACTGAGCTGGGCGATGGCATCGATCAGGTGCTCGCAGTTATCGATGACCAGCAGCAGGTGTCGCTCTTTGAGTCGCCGGGTGATGGCATCCAGCGGGTCGCCTTCATGCAGTGGCAGGTCCAGCAGCGCACACAGGTTTGGGGCAATCATGCACGGATCGTTGAGCGACGCCAGGTCCAGCAGGTAGGCACCGTCGCGGTAGTGACCGATCAACCGCTCAGCGACACGCAAGGCGACGGTGGTCTTGCCGATCCCGCCGGCCCCCACCAGGGTGATGAAACGTTTTCTCGGCAGCTGGGCCACCAGGTTTTCCACCAGGCCCTGGCGTCCGATCAGCCGGGTGCGGCGCGGCGGCAGGTTGTGGGCCAGGGAAGGGTGCGGGATGCGCGCCAGTTGCTCGACCGGCTCCAGGGACACCGGTGCGACGAAACTGTAACCGCGCTGCGCCACAGTGATGATGTAACGCTGCCCGGACTGGCCGTCTCCCAGGGCCTTGCGCAGCGCCGCCACGTGCACCCGCAGGTTGGTGTCTTCCACCACGCTCTTGGGCCAGACACGGGCCATCAGTTCGTGCTTGCTCACCACGTTTCCAGCGTGTTCGAGCAATACCAGCAGGATCTCCACTGCCCGGCGTCCCAGGCGCAACGGCTGCCCGGCCTCCAGCACCAGCCGCTGGCGAGGATGGACGCGGTAGGGGCCGAAATGCACCGTCTGTTCGACAGGCAGGTTGAGGTATTGGCTCATGTTGCTCTCAATGTTCTGGTCCCGGTGCAGGGGCTTTTCCCGAGCATATTCCTCAGGTTTTGTTTCAAGCGCAACGGTGAAGGGCCTTCTCACTGGCAAACACACAACCCTCTGGTTGCTAGAACCTTGTGGCGAGGGGATTTATCCCCGCTGGGTCGCGAAGCGGCCCCAAAAGCCCAATCCCCCATGAATCTGACACACCCAGGTGTCAGTCTCGGGACTGCTTTGCAGTCCAGCGGGGATAAATCCCCTCGCCACAAAAAAGCCGTCTTCATCGCGGCTTAACACGCCGGTTCCAAAAAATTAACAACGTTTAACTCACGCAAATGCCCCCTCTGACCGGACCATTGAGCAATCCACCCACCTCAAGGAGTCACGTCATGAGCACCTTCATCACCCGCGACGGCACCGAGATTTACTACAAGGATTGGGGCAGTGGTCAACCAGTGGTCTTCAGCCACGGCTGGCCGTTGAACTCGGACAGTTGGGAGGCGCAGATGATGTTCCTGGCGTCCAACGGTTACCGCGTGATCGCCCATGACCGCCGCGGGCACGGGCGCTCCAGCCAGCCTTGGGACGGCAACGACATGGACACCTATGCCGATGACCTGGCCGAGCTGATCGAGCGGTTGGACCTCAAGGAAGCGGTGTTGCTGGGCTTCTCCACCGGCGGTGGCGAAGTCGCCCGCTACATGGGTCGTCATGGTGCCGCCCGCGTCGCCAAACTCGGGCTGATTTCGGCGGTGACCCCGTTGATGCTCAAGACCCCGGCCAACCCGGGTGGCTTGCCCGTGCAGGTGTTCGACGGTTTCCGCCAGGCCTCCCTGGCTGACCGATCTCAGCTATACAAAGATGTGGCCAGTTCGTTCTTCGGTGCCAACCGGCCGGGCGCCAAGGTCTCCCAGGGCATGATCGACTGGTTCTGGATGCAGGGCATGCTCGCCGGTCACAAGAACACCTACGACTGCATCAAGGCGTTCTCGGAGACGGATCTGTCCGAAGATCTGCGCAATATCGATGTGCCGACCCTGGTGGTGCATGGCGATGATGATCAGGTGGTCCCCATCGAAACCGCCGGTATCGCCGCCGCCAAGTTGCTCAAGAACTCGCAGCTGCTGATCTACCCCGGCGCGCCGCATGGCCTGACCGATACCCACAAGGACCGCCTGAACGCGGACCTGCTGGCGTTTATCCAGGGTTGACCAAGCCGCAAGCCTGTGGGAGCGAGCCTGCTCGCGAAAGCGGTGGGTCAGCTGGCACTTATGTCGACTGTGTTACCACATTCGCGAGCAGGCTCGCTCCCACAGGACCGGTATTCAACAGGAACAACACCCATGAACCGCAATGATTTACGCCGCCTCGACATGAACCTGCTGGTGATCTTCGAGGCGCTGATGTTCGAGAAGAACCTGACCCGGGTCGCCGAAAAGCTGTTCATGGGCCAGCCGGCGGTAAGCGCTGCACTGGGACGGCTGCGGGATCTGTTTGACGATCCGCTGCTGATCCGCAACGGTCGCGGCATGGAGCCGACGCCGCGGGCCCTGGCGATCCTGCAGGAACTGCAGCCGGCCATGGACACGATCTCGGGCGCGGTCAGCCGGGCCAAGGCTTTCGATCCATCCACCAGTTGCGACGTATTCCGCATCGGTTTGTCCGACGATGCCGAATTCGGCCTGTTTCCACCCTTGCTCAGTCAACTGCGCGAAGAAGCACCCGGCATCATTGTGGTGGTGCGCCGGGCCAATTTTCTGCTGATGTCTTCGCTGCTGGCCAGTGGTGAAATCAGCGTCGGCGTGAGTTACACCACCGACCTGCCGGCCAATGCCAAGCGCAAGAAGTTGCGCGACATTCCCTGCAAGGTCTTGCGCGGCGACCAGCGCCCTGGGCCGCTGACCCTGGACGAATACTGCGCGCGGCCCCATGCCATGGTTTCGTTTTCGGGCGACCTGAGCGGCAATATCGACCTGGACCTGGCCCGCATTGGTCGAACGCGCAAAGTGGTGTTGGCGGTGCCGCAGTTCAGCGGTCTGCGAGCCTTGCTGGCAGGCACCGAACTGATCGCCACCGTGCCTGACTACGCCGCCTGCGCGCTGGTGGAAGGCTGCGCGTTGCGCGCGGAGGATCCGCCGTTCCAGATCAATGCCGCCGAGTTGTCGATGGTTTGGAGCGGTGTGCATGACAACGATCCGGCCGAGCGCTGGCTGCGCTCGCGCATTGCCACCCACATGTCTCAATCGTTACCGGCCGCCGCCTATGCGGATCTGGATGGAGTACAGCGATGAGCAATGTGCACGAACGTTCCCTGCAGGATCTGGGTTTGCTGTTTCTGCGCCTGAGCGGTGGGCTGTTTTTACTGTGGGTCCACGGGCTGCCCAAGCTGTTGCATTACAGCGTTGAGCTGACGCGCATCGAGGATCCGTTTCACCTGGGCGCCGCGCCCACCCTGATGCTGGCGATTTTCGCCGAAGTGCTTTGCCCCCTGTTGATCATGGCCGGGGTCCTCGTGCGTCTGGCGTGCGTGCCCATCCTGTTTCTGCTGGCCGTCGCACTTGTGGTGGTACACCCGCAGTGGACCCTGGAAGAAGGGCAGTTCGGCTGGCTGCTGCTGATTGTATTTACCAGCGTGTTGATTGCCGGGCCTGGGCGCCTGGCGATGAACACGCGTTTTGTTGGAGTGCTACGTCATGTCTGAACCTCAAACCGTTGAATCCACCAGCGGCCCTGCAAAACCCGGCTTCGACGAAATCGTCACCCTGGTGATCAAGCATCGGATCAAGTCCGGCCAGGACGCGGCTTATGAGGCCTGGTTGCGCCGCACCGTGCGGGTGGCTGGTCAGTGGCCTGGGCACTTGGGTGTGGATGTGGTGCGGGGCAAGCTGGGCGGGCTGTCGCTGTTTACCTGCGTGCTGCGTTTCTGCTCCACCGAGGCGATGCAACGCTGGCTGGACTCGCCCCAGCGCCGCGAGCTGGTGGAAGAGGCCGCGCCGCTGCTGGCTGATGGCGACCAGACCGAAGTCGCCCCCCACAAGGAGTTCTGGTTCGCCCCGCTGGCCGATGCCGCCATTCCTCCGCCACGCTGGAAACAGGCGGTGGTGACGCTGTTGGTCATCCTGCCCCACACCTTGCTGGTACCGCTGATCTGGGGGCCTGTGCTGCAACTTCACGCATTTCTTTCCAACTACGTAGTCGCCACATTCCTGATCACCCTGACCATCGTGCTGTCGGTGGTGTACGTGTGCATGCCGCTGGCCACCCGCCTGTTCGCGCCGTGGCTAGAAGCCTCTCAAACCCACGAACACCTGGAGCCCTAAGCAGCGCCGAGCTGTTGTGACAAACACTGTGGTGGCGAGGGGGGGTTGTGGCGAGGGGATCTATCCCCGCTGGCTGCGGAGCAGCCCCTTCTAAATGCCAGCACCGATTGATTCACCTGCACATTTTTCGCCAAAGGAAGTCCGATGAACGCCGATCTGATTCTATTCAATGGCCAGTTCCATACCGTCGACCGTGAGAAGCCCCGCGCCAGTGCGGTCGCCATCAGCCAGGGGCGCTTCGTCGCGGTAGGGACCGACGCCGAGGCCATGGCCCTGCGCGGCAGCGGCACCCAGGTTATCGATCTCAAGGGCCGCACCGTCATTCCCGGGCTCAACGACTCGCACTTGCACCTGATCCGTGGTGGCCTGAACTACAACCTGGAACTGCGCTGGGAAGGCGTGCCGTCCCTGGCCGATGCCTTGCGCATGCTCAAGGACCAGGCCGATCGCACGCCGACGCCGCAATGGGTGCGGGTGGTGGGCGGCTGGAACGAATTCCAGTTTGCCGAAAAACGCATGCCGACTCTGGAAGAACTCAACCAGGCAGCCCCGGACACCCCGGTATTCGTCTTGCACCTGTATGACCGTGCCTTGCTCAACCGCGCGGCGCTACGAGTGGCTGGCTACACCCGCGATACGCCAAACCCGCCGGGCGGCGAGATCGTGCGCGACAGCAAGGGCGAACCCACCGGCATGCTGGTGGCGCGGCCCAACGCAATGATCCTTTACTCGACTTTGGCCAAGGGGCCGAAGCTGCCTTTGGAGTATCAGGTCAACTCCACGCGCCAGTTCATGCGTGAACTCAATCGCCTGGGCCTGACCAGCGCCATCGATGCCGGCGGCGGCTTCCAGAATTACCCGGATGATTACGCGGTGATCGAGCAACTGGCGCGCGAGCAGCAGTTGACGGTGCGCATCGCTTACAACCTGTTCACCCAGAAACCCAAGGAAGAACTCACCGACTTCAAGAACTGGACCGGCAGCGTCAAGTTGCACCAGGGCGATGACTTCCTGCGGCACAACGGCGCCGGTGAGATGTTGGTGTTTTCGGCAGCGGATTTTGAAGACTTCCTCGAACCGCGTCCGGACCTGCCACCGGGCATGGAGCAAGATCTGGAGCCGGTGGTTCGGCACCTGGTGGAGCAACGCTGGCCGTTCCGCCTGCATGCCACCTATGACGAATCCATCAGCCGCATGCTCGATGTGTTCGAGAAGGTCAACCGCGACATTCCGTTCAACGGCCTGCCGTGGTTCTTCGACCACGCCGAGACCATCACACCGAAGAACATCGAACGCGTGCGAGCGCTGGGCGGCGGTATCGCGATCCAGGACCGCATGGCCTTCCAGGGTGAATATTTCGTCGACCGCTACGGTGCCAAGGCCGCCGAGGCCACGCCACCGATCAAGCGCATGCTGGCCGAAGGCGTGCCGGTGGGGGCTGGTACCGACGCTACTCGGGTGTCGAGCTACAACCCCTGGACCTCGCTGTACTGGATGGTCAGCGGCCGCACCGTCGGTGGCCTCTCGTTGCACGAAGAAGGCCTGCCGCGCCTGACGGCGCTGGAACTGTTCACCCATGGCAGCGCCTGGTTCTCCTCGGAGCAGGGCAAGAAAGGCCAGATCAAGGTCGGCCAACTGGCGGACCTGGCGGCACTGAGCGCGGATTTCTTCAGCGTCGAGGAAGAGGCCATCAAGTGGATCGAGTCGGTGCTGACAGTGGTCGACGGCAAGGTGGTGTACGGCGCCGGCGACTTCGAAAAACTCGGCCCCGCCAGCGTGCCGGTACTCCCGGACTGGTCGCCGGTGGTCAAGGTGCCCGGCCACTGGCGTCCGACTTCACCGTTGCAGGCGCAAGTCCACCAGTGCAGCGGCCCGTGCACGGTGCACGCCCATAGCCATGAACGGGCGCGGCTGTCGAACGTTCCAGTCAGCGATTTTCAGGGCTTCTGGGGCGCGTTTGGCTGCTCCTGCTTTGCCTTCTGACTGACACACCGATTTTCTCCTGTGGGAGCGAGCTTGCTCGCGATGGCGGCGGAACATTCAACATCGCCTCCGCCTGACATTCCGCTATCGCGAGCAAGCTCGCTCCCACAGGGTTTTGTCACAAACCATCCCAAAGGAGTCATCCCATGAGCAACGTTCCTGCTTACGCTTACAATCGCCTGAACAAGGACGACGCAGTCGTTCTGCTGGTCGATCACCAGACGGGTCTGATTTCCCTGGTCCAGGACTTCTCGCCCAACGAGTTCAAGAACAACGTGCTGGCCCTGGCTGACCTGGCGAAATTCTTCGGGCTGCCAACCATCCTGACCACCAGCTTCGAAGACGGCCCTAACGGCCCGATCGTGCCAGAGCTCAAGGAAATGTTCCCGGACGCGCCGTACATTCCGCGCCCAGGCCAGATCAACGCCTGGGACAATGAAGACTTCGTCAAGGCGATCAAGGCCACCGGCCGCAAGCAACTGATCATCGCTGGCGTGGTAACCGACGTCTGCGTGGCATTCCCGACGCTGTCGGCATTGGCCGAAGGTTTCGAAGTGTTTGTCGTCACCGACGCTTCGGGTACGTTCAACGAAACCGTGCAACAGGCGGCCTGGGTGCGCATGACGGCTGCCGGCGCGCAGATGATGAACTGGTTCTCGGTGGCCTGTGAGTTGCACCGCGACTGGCGCAACGACATCGAAGGCCTGGGCAATCTGCTGTCCCAGCGTATCCCCAACTACCGTAACCTGATGAACAGCTATTCGGCGCTGACCGCCAAGTAAGCTGAGTGGTTGCTGCTGGATGACGCCCGCCTTGTGCGGGCGTTTTTGTACATGGCATCCACTTTTAGGCAAGCTGATCGGCCGTCATCGCGAGCAGGCTCGCTCCCACATTTATTCAGGGTGACCACAAGATCCTTGTGGGAGCAAAGCTTGCTCGCGATGACGGCTACACCTTCACCCTCTATGCAACCTGTCTCACCCTATCCACAATACCCACCAGAACATCCTGACTGTCCACCCTGGAATGACAATGAACCCCTTCGAAGAAATGCGCATTTTTGCCCAGGTCATGGAGTCGGGCAGTTTCACCGCGGCGGCGGAAAAGCTCGGGCTGTCCAAGCAGTTCGTCAGCCGCAAGCTCATGGAGCTGGAGCAACGACTGGGCGTGCGTTTGCTCAATCGCTCGACACGACGGCTGGATGTGACACCGCTGGGCCAGCGCTATTACGAAGCAGCGCTGCGCCTGCTCAGTGAAGTCGAACAGGTGGAGCAGGGCATCAGCGGCCAGACCAGCGAGCCTCGCGGCACCATTCGTCTTAGCGCACCACTTTCGTTCGCGGTCGCGCACCTGGGCAGCCTGTTACCGCTGTTCTTGCAGCGCCACCAAGAGGTGAGTGTCGAAGTGGATTTGAGTGATCGCTCGGTTGACCTGCTGGGGGAAGGCTACGACATCGCGCTGCGCATTGGCGTGCTGGAGGATTCGACGTTGATCGCCCGGCGTATCGCGACCATCGAGCGAGTGTACTGCGCCAGCCCCGCCTACCTGGCGCAACGCGGCACGCCCGAACGGCCCGAAGACCTACGCAATCACGATTGCCTGCCCTATGGGCATAGCCGTCAGGTGCAATGGCGGTTCGGTGGACGCAGCAAACCGCTGACCCTGGAGGTCGCCGGACGCATGCGTGCCAATAACGGCGATTTACTCAGGGACGCGGCTATCGCGGGCATGGGCATCACGTATCTGCCGACGTTCATTGTCGGAGAGGCATTGAAGGACGGTCGATTGATCAAGGTGCTCGAAGGCTTCGAGACAGAGGCCTTGGCGCTGTCGGCGGTCTATCCGCAACATCGGCAAAGTTCGCGCCCGGTGCAGGCGCTGTTGGAGTTCTTGCGAGAACAGATGCAGTGAGCTGCCCGGCTGCGTTCAGCCGTGGCAAACGGCTGAACGCATCGGCAGCGCCTGATCAAGCGGCCAGGCTGGAGCTGCTCATTTCTTTTTTGTACTGCGCCTTCATGGCTTCCATCTGCTCGCCCAACGACTCCAGCGTCGCTTTGCCCAGCAGCTTTTTGGCTTGAGGGAACATCTCGGTTTCCTCTTCTTCGATATGGTGCTCAAGCAACTCTTTGACCACTTTCACCCGGCCGGCAAATTCTGGGGTGGACGGGTCGGTGTTCTTCAGGTCCGGCAGCACCAGCGAGTCGACGGTGCGGTGCTCTTCCTTGGCCTCGTAGTACATCTCGGCCTGCTCCTTGCCGCCGGCCTGCTTGTAGGCCGGATAGAGAATCTCTTCTTCCAGTCGGGTATGAATGGAGATTTCCATTTCCAGCTTCGCCAACAGGTCGGTGCGTTTCTTGATGCCCCGGCTGGTTGATTCGCTCAGCTGGGCAAGGATGGCCTTGACGCGTTCATGGTCGGCTTTCAACAGGTCGATGGCGTTCATATGTAGCTCCTGGCAATTCACGGATGCGGGCCGGCTTCAAGCGCCAACGCCGCGTTACAGGGAAATTGCATCAGTCGTGCCAGCCAATGATTTATATAAACTCGTTTTAAAACAGCAGGTTATATCGGCCTGTTTTTTGCGGGTCGTGCAGCCTGCATGAGGGCATGGAAAAATGCATTGCACTTTGCGCTGCCCCCTCCGCTAGACGATCAGTTGCCGCACCCGCCCGGCGAGCGCCAAGCAGGAGGTCAGCCCTGGCGATTCGATCCCGAACAGATTGATCAGCCCCGGGACCTGATGCTCGGCGGGGCTGCTGATGAGGAAGTCCCGGGCCGGCTCGTCGGGGCCGGAAATTTTCGGGCGGATGCCGCTATAGCCCGGTTGCAGGCTTTGGTCCGGCAAGCCGGGCCAATAATTGCGAATCGCCGGGTAGAAAACTTCGGCGCGGGCCGGGTCCACGCGGTAGTCCTCGCGCTCGAGCCACTCGGTGTCCGGACCGAATCGGGCCTGGCCCGCCAGGTCCAGGGTCATGTGAATGCCCAAGCCGGCAGCTTCCGGAGCGGGGTAGATCAGATGTCGAAAAGGCGCGCGTCCAGTCAGGCTGAAGTAGTTGCCCTTGCACAGATAATCGCGGGGCACCGAGTGCGGCGCCAAGCCTTCGATACGGCGGGCGAGGGCGGGCGCCTGGAGGCCGGCGGCGTTGATCAGTCGGCGGCAGGACACGCTCATCTGCGCCGTACCACCCAGCTCCAGCATGAAACCTCCGGTGATGGTCCGTGCCCTCAGCAAGGGCGTGTGAAATACGATGTCGGCACCGGCCGCTTCGGCATCCCCCTGCAAGGCCAGCATCAGTGCGTGCGCGTCGACGATACCGGTGGAAGGCGAATACAGCGCGGCCACGCACGCCAGAGCGGGCTCCAGCTCCAGCGCCTGCTGCTGATCGAGCAGACGCAGGTCGTCGACACCGTTCTTCAATCCTCGCTCAAGCAAGGCCTTGAGACCCTCCACCTGAAACTGATCCTTGGCAACGATCAATTTGCCAAGCCTGTGGGTCGCGACCCCATGACTCGCGCAATACGCGTACAACCGCTGGCGACCCTCGACGCATAGTTGCGCCTTGAGGCTTCCCGGAGGGTAATAAATGCCGGCATGGATGACTTCGGAATTGCGCGAGCTGGTGCCCATGCCAATGGCTTCGCCGGCTTCGATCAACAGGACGTCGTGACCGGCCTGGGCCAGTTCCCGAGCCACGGCGAGCCCGACCACGCCAGCGCCCACCACCACGCAATCGATGTCCATGCCCAAAGCCTTTCCCTCTTGGAGTCGTATGTTCAAGCGCCTCAGGATAGCCCGAGGTAGGCGACTTCTACAGCCCAAAAAAAATGCCCGTATCAAGCGATACGGGCATTTTTTGATGCTACAGCGTTCGGGTGATCAACCCGTCAGGCCGGCCTGCTGAACCAGGGTCAGCAACGGCTGCGGGTACACACCGAGGAAGAACGCCAGTACGGCGATAGCCAGCAGCATCACGCCGCCTGCCTTCTGTTCCCAGTGCAACTCGGCATCGTGGCGACGCAGGTTCGGTTCCATCAGGTACAGGGTGACCATCACGCGCAGGTAGTAGAACACGCCGATGGCACTGCCCAGCACCAGGGAGCCGACCAGCCACCATTGGTGAGCCTCGACGCCGGTGGCAATGATGTAGAACTTGCCGATGAAGCCTGCGGTCAGCGGGATGCCGGCCAGGGACAGCATCATCACAGTCAGCACGGCGGTCAGGTACGGACGGCGCCAGAACAGGCCGCGGTATTCGTACAGAGCGTCGGCGTCACGGCCGTTGTACGGCGAGGACATCAGGGTGATCACGCCGAACGCGCCGAGGCTGGTGATCACGTAGGTGACCAGGTACACGCCGATGGCTTCCACCGCCAGGCCCTTGCTGGCGATCAGCGCGATCAGCAGGTAACCGAAGTGGGCGATGGACGAGTAACCCAGCAGACGCTTGAGGTTGCTCTGGGTCAGCGCCAGCAGGTTACCGAACAGAATCGACGCGATGGCAATGATGGTCAGCACGTCACTCAGCACACCGCTGCTGGCCACTGGCGAGATCTGGAACAACCGCACCATCACCGCGAACACTGCGACTTTCGACGCGGTGGCCAGGAACGCCGCCACCGGCGCCGGGGCGCCTTCGTAGACGTCCGGGGTCCAGAGGTGGAAAGGCACCAGCGACAGCTTGAACGCCAGGCCGATCAGCATCATGCCCAGGCCCAGTTGCGCGATCGGGCTAGGCAGGCCGGTGGCCGCCAGGGCCTGACCGATGCCGACGAAGCTCAGGGTGCCGGCTTCGGCGTAGAGCAGGGCCATGCCGAACAACAGGAACGCGGAACCGGCGGCCGACAGCACCATGTATTTGATGCCCGCTTCCAGGGAGCGCTTGTTGAAGAAGGCATAGGCCACCAGACCGTAGACCGGCACCGACAGCAGCTCCAGACCGATGAACAGGCTGGCCAGGTGCTGCGCGCTGACCAGGACCAGGCCACCGGCGGCGGCCATCAGGATCAGCAGGTACAGTTCTTCACGGTTGCCCGGGTAACCCGTACCGCCATCGCCGAGGTAGGCGTGGGCGAGGGTGACGCAGGCGAGGGTGGCGACCAGGATCAGCGCCATGTACAGGCAGGCGAAGCTGTCGATCTGCAACAGCGGGGTGACCGCCAGCGGCGCGACTTTCAGGGCCGGCAGAATCGACAGTAGGGCCAGGTTCAGCCCCGCCACCGACAGCAGGAAGGTCTGTGAGTGATTGCGCCGCCAGGCGATCGCCAGCATCACCACGATGATCGTGGCGCTGGTGATCAACAGCGGCGCAAGCGCGATAAAGTGTTGAATCGTGAATTCCATAGCGCTCTTACCGGGCCGAAGCGAGTTGAGAGAAGGCGGTGCCGAGCCACTGCTGCACGCCATGCATCGTGGCGGCAGAGGTGTCGAGGAACGGTTGCGGGTAGACGCCGAGGTAAACCAGCAGCACCGCAAGGCCGAGCACCATGATCAGTTCGCGACCGTCCATGCCGCGCAGCACTTCATCCGACTTGGTCGGGCCGAAGTAGGCGCGGTGGATCATGATCAGCGAGTAGACCGAACCGAACACCAGGCCAGAGGTGGCGATGGCGGTGATCCACGGAGCGCTGACGAACGAGCCGATCAGGATCAGGAACTCGCCGACGAAGTTACCGGTGCCCGGCAGGCCCAGGGACGCCGCGGCGAAGAACAGACTGATGGCCGGCAGGTAAGCGATGCGCGACCAGATACCGCCCATCTCACGCATGTCCCGAGTGTGCAGACGCTCGTACAACTGGCCGCTGAGGATAAACAGTGCCGCAGCCGACAGGCCGTGGGCCAGCATCTGGATCACCGCGCCTTGCAGGGCCAACTGGCTGCCGGAGTAGATCCCGATCAGCACAAAGCCCATGTGCGAAACACTGGAGAAGGCGATCAGGCGCTTGATGTCGGTCTGGGCGAACGCCAGGAACGCACCGTAGAAAATCCCGATCAGACCCAGGGTCATGGCAATCGGCGCGAACTCGGCCGAGGCATTGGGGAACAGCGGCAGGGCGAAGCGCAGCAGGCCGTAGGCGGCGGTTTTGAGCAGGATACCGGCCAGGTCCACGGAACCTGCGGTCGGCGCCTGGGCGTGGGCGTCCGGCAGCCAGGAGTGGAACGGCACCACCGGCAGCTTCACCGCGAAGGCGATGAAGAAGCCCAGCATCAGCACGTACTCGGTGGTGCGCGACATCTGCACTTTCAACAGGTCGGCGTAGTTGAAGGTAATCACGCCGGTGTTGTTGAAGTTGACCAGCACCAGGCCAAGGATCGCCACCAGCATGATCAGGCCGGAAGCCTGGGTGAAGATGAAGAACTTGGTCGCCGCGTAGATCCGGGTTTTCTTGCCGTCCGAAGAACTGTGACCCCAGAGCGCGATGAGGAAGTACATCGGCACCAGCATCATTTCCCAGAAGAAGAAGAACATGAACAGGTCCAGCGCCAGGAACACGCCGACGACACCGCCCAGGATCCACATCAGGTTCAGGTGGAAGAAACCGACGTGACGCTGGATCTCTTTCCAGGAGCACAGGACCGAGAGGATACCCAGCAGGCCGGTCAGCAGGATCATCAGCAGCGACAGGCCGTCGAGAGCCAGATGCACGCTGATACCGAAGCGTTCGATCCAGATGTGCTTGAACTCAAGCGCCCAGGTTGGATCGGCGCCAGGGGCCGGAGCAAATGAATAGTCGCCGGTCGCCCAGAGCCAGAGGCCGAGTGCGAGTTCCAGGGACATGGTCAGCAGCGCAATCCAGCGCGGGAGGGTGGAGCTTGAACGCTCCGCCATCCAGCACAGCAGGCCGCCGATGAAGGGGATCAGGATTAGCCAGGGCAGAATCATGACGGGCTCGTTTCCTTTCGCAAGTTCGCAAGGTTCATATCAGACCGCTACCAGCACGATGGCGCCGATAACCAGCACGGCGCCAGCCGCCATGGAAGCCGCATACCAACGCAGTTGACCGGTCTCGGTACGGCTCAGGGCAGTGTGGCCGCCCTTGGCCATGCGCGGGATCAGGCCAATGGTCTGGTCGAGCGGGTCTTTGCGCAGAATGTGGCTGATCGCAAGGTATGGCTTGACGAACAGTTTGTCGTAGATCCAGTCGAAGCCCCAGGCAGCGAACCACCAGGCCGAAAGGAATCGCCCGATGCCGCTGTTGGCGATCGCCGTGACGAAGCGACGCTTGCCCAGGAACAGCAGGGCGGCCAGCAGGATACCGGCCAGGGCAATGGCGCCCGAAGCGATTTCCAGGCTGTGCTTGGCGTCGCCGCCGGCATGGCCGACGCTTTGCGGCAGGACATCGGCCAGCGGTGGCGTGATCAGGGCGCCGACGAAGGTCGACAGCACGATCAGCACCGACAGTGGCAGCCAGTGGGCAATGCCGTGGCCAGCGTGGGCTTCGGTCTTGGCTTCACCGTGGAACGCGATGAAGATCAGGCGGAAGGTGTACAGCGAGGTCATGAACGCACCCACCAGGCCGGCATAGAGCAGACCCTGGTTGCCGCTGGCGAACGCTTCCCAGAGGATCTCGTCCTTGGAGTAGAAACCGGCGGTGACCAGTGGCAGGGCCGCCAGGGCCGCGCCGCCGACGATGAAGCTGGCGTAGGCCAGTGGCAGTTTCTTCCACAGGCCGCCCATCTTGAAGATGTTCTGCTCGTGGTGGCAGGCAACGATCACCGCACCGGAAGCAAGGAACAGCAGCGCCTTGAAGAAGGCGTGGGTCATCAGGTGGAAGATCGCGCCTTCCCAGGCGCCGACGCCCAGGGCCAGGAACATGTAGCCGATCTGGCTCATGGTGGAGTAGGCGAGGATACGCTTGATGTCGGTCTGGACCAGGGCTGCGAAACCGGCCAGCACCAATGTCACGCCACCGACGATGCCGACCAGGTGCAGGATGTCTGGCGCCAGGGCGAACAGGCCGTGGGTACGGGCGATCAAGTAGACACCGGCGGTCACCATGGTTGCGGCGTGGATCAGTGCCGAAACCGGGGTAGGACCAGCCATCGCATCCGCCAGCCAGGTCTGCAACGGCAGTTGCGCGGATTTACCGACAGCGCCGCCCAGCAGCATCAGGGTCGCCAGGACGATCCAGAAGTCGCCGGCCTGGAAGTGCTGCGGAGCACGTACCAGCAGCTCCTGGATGTTCAGGGTGCCCAGTTGCTGGAACAGGATGAACAGGCCGATGGCCATGAACACGTCGCCGATCCGGGTCACGATGAACGCCTTGAGCGCCGCGTTACCGTTGTTGCGGTTGCTGTAGTAGAAACCGATCAACAGGTACGAGCACAGGCCCACGCCTTCCCAGCCGAAGTACAGGAACAGCAGGTTATCGCCGAGCACCAGGAACAGCATGCTGGCGATGAACAGGTTGGTGTAGGCGAAGAAGCGCGAGTAACCGGCTTCGCCGCGCATGTACCAGGAGGCGAACAGGTGGATCAGGAAACCCACGCCGACCACCACGCCCAGCATGGTCACCGACAGGCCATCCAGGTACAGGGCGAAGTTCGGCGTGAAGCCTTCCACCGCCATCCACTGCCACAGCACCTGCACGTACGCGCCACCTTCAGGCGGGGCGACGTTGAACTGCCAGATCACGTAGGCCGTGACGATGGCAGACAGGCCGATGGACCCCACGCCAACCAGCGCCGAAAGGTTTTCCGACCAGCGTCCACGAGAGAACGACAGCAGCAGGAAACCGATGAGGGGAAATACGAAAGTCAGAAAGAGTAGGTTCATCCGCGCATCTCGCTGGCAGCGTCGATATCGAGAGTGTGGAAGCGGCGATACAGCTGCAACAGAATCGCCAGGCCGATACTGGCCTCAGCGGCTGCCAGGCTGATCACCAGGATGAACATGACTTGTCCATCCGGCTGCGCCCAGCGAGCGCCCGCGACGATGAAGGCCAGGGCGGAGGCATTCATCATGACCTCCAGGCTCATCAGCACGAACAGAATGTTGCGGCGGACCATCAGGCCGACCAGACCGAGGCAGAACAGGATGCCGGCAACCGCCAGACCATGCTCGAGAGGGATAGCAGGCATGTGATTACTCCTTCGCCTCGTTACGGCCCAAATGGAACGCCGTGACGGCTGCGGCAAGCAGCAGCATCGAGGCGAGTTCGACCACCAGCAGGTACGGACCGAACAGGCTGATGCCCACGGCCTTGGCGTCTACGGTGGTGTGGCCGATGGCCTGGCCGCTCTGGTGAGCGAACAGTACATACAGCAGTTCACCCAGCAGCAGCGCGGCGAGAATCACCGGCCCCGCCCAGATGCCCGGCTTGAGCCAGGAACGTTCTTGCTGCACCGAGGCCGGGCCCAGGTTCAGCATCATCACCACGAACACGAACAGCACCATGATGGCGCCGGCGTAGGCGATCACTTCCAGCGCACCGGCAAACGGCGCACCGAGGCTGAAGAAGGTCATGGCCACGGCGATCAGCGAGATGATCAGGTAGAGCAGGGCGTGCACAGGGTTGGTGTTGGTGACCACTCGAAGCGTGGAGACCACCGCGATACCCGATGCGAAATAGAAAGCGAATTCCATCTTTCTTCCTTAAGGCAGCAAGCTCTTCACGTTGATCGGTTCGGCTTCATTTTGCGCGGCGCCTTTTGGCTTACCGGCAATGGCCATACCTGCAACACGATAGAAGTTGTAATCAGGGTTTTTACCGGGACCGGAAATCAGCAGATCTTCTTTCTCGTACACCAGGTCCTGACGTTTGAACTCGGCCATTTCGAAATCCGGCGTGAGCTGGATCGCGGTGGTCGGGCACGCTTCCTCGCAGAGGCCGCAGAAAATGCAGCGCGAGAAGTTGATACGGAAGAAGTCCGGGTACCAGCGACCGTCTTCGGTTTCGGCTTTCTGCAACGAGATGCAGCCCACCGGGCACGCCACGGCGCACAGGTTGCAGGCCACGCAGCGTTCTTCGCCGTCGGGATCGCGGGTCAGGACGATGCGGCCGCGATAACGCGGCGGCAGGTAGACCGCTTCTTCAGGGTATTGCAGGGTGTCGCGCTTGCGAAAGCCATGGCCGAAGATCATGACCAGGCTTCGCAGTTGGGTACCGGTACCCTTAACGATGTCGCCAATATATTTGAACATGGGTCAAATCCTCACTGAACCGCGGCCGCAGGCGTGTTCATCAACACGATCGCAGCGGTCACCAGCAAATTGATCAGGGTCAGCGGCAGGCAGAATTTCCAGCTGAAGTCCATCACCTGGTCGTAGCGCGGGCGCGGGATCGAGGCGCGCAGCAGGACGAACAGCATGATGAAGAACGCGGTCTTCAGGGCGAACCAGACGAAGGACAGTTGCGGCAGGATGCCGAACGGACCGTGCCAGCCACCGAAGAACAACGTCACCAGCAGTGCCGAGATCAGGATGATGCCGATGTATTCACCGACGAAAAACATGCCCCATTTCATGCCGGCATATTCGATGTGATAGCCGTCGGCCAGTTCCTGTTCCGCTTCCGGTTGGTCGAAGGGGTGACGGTGAGTCACGGCCACGCCGGCCACGAAGAAGGTACAGAAACCGAAGAACTGCGGAATGATGAACCACAGGTTCTGGGCCTGGTACTCGACGATGTCGCGCATGTTGAACGAGCCGGCCTGGACCACCACGCCCATGAGCGCCAGGCCCATGAACACTTCGTAGGACACGGTCTGGGCCGAGGCCCGCAGGCTGCCCAGCAGGGCGAACTTGTTGTTGCTCGACCAGCCGGCGAACAGCACCGCGTACACCGACAGACCCGCCATGGCGAAGAAGAACAGCAGGCCGATGTTCAGGTCCGCCACGCCCCAGGTCGGGGTGATCGGGATGATCGCGAAGGCGATCAGCAAGGCGCTCATGGCCACGACCGGTGCCAGGGTGAAGATCACCTTGTCGGCAAACGGCGGCGTCCAGTCTTCCTTGAAGAACATCTTGATCATGTCGGCGGCGATCTGGAACATGCCGAACGGGCCGACGCGGTTCGGACCGTAGCGGTCCTGCCACCAGCCCAGCAGGCGACGTTCGACGAAACTCAGCAGCGCACCGCAGACCACCACGGCCAGCAGAATCACGATGGCCTTGAGAACCGTCAGGATCACGTCGATCACTTCAGGGGTAAACCAGCTCATTGCGCTGCCTCCTGCAGACCGTCGACGGTTTTGCCGAATATCGCCGGTGGAATACCCGCCAGGCCAGCCGGCAGGGCCACCAGGCCGGCGCCCAGTTCTTCATTGATGCGCAGCGGCAGACGCAAGGTCTGGCCCGCGACGTTCAGGCTCAGCAGGGCACCGTCGTTGACGCCCAGGCGATCGGCTTCGGACTTGGCCAGCGACACGTAGGCGGCCGGGATGCGTTCCTGGACCGGAGCGGCTTTGGAAGAGTTCTCTTCACTGCCGAACAGGTGATGGAACGGTACGACCTGCCAGGTGCCCGGTGCCGGGTTGAAGGCGCGCGGCACGCTGGCGAACCAGCTCAGGCCATCGCCCTGGCTTTCGATCAGGCGAGTGCCCGGGTCACCGGCACGCAGGTGACCGCCGACTTCGTCCTGGAACTTGTTCCAGGCTTGCGGCGAGTTCCAGCCCGGCGACCAGGCGAACGGCACTTGCGAGCGCGGTTCGGCGGAGCCCGAGTAACCTTCCATGGAGAACGAGAACGCAGTGTCGTTGTCCTGGGAGGTCCGTGGTTCGTGGACGCTGATGTCGGCGCGCATCGCGGTGCGACCGGAGTAGCGCAGCGGTTCGCGGGCCAGCTTCAGGCCCTTGATGCGGAACGCGGCCGATGGCGCGGCATCGACGATGCGAGCCAGTTGCGGGCTGCTCGAAGCGACGGCGGCGGTGACGTGGTCCAGTTGCGTCCAGTCGATCGGCTGGTTCAGCAAGGTGGCGCGCAGGGCATGCAGCCAGCGCCAGCCTTCATGGACCAGGATGCTGGCGTCCAGGTAAGTCGGGTCGAACACCTGGAAGAAGCGCTGGGCGCGACCTTCCTGGCTGACCAGCGTACCGTCGCCTTCGGCGAAGCTCGCCGCCGGCAGCACCAGGTGGGCGCGGTCGGTGGTGGCGGTTTTCTGGTGGTCGGCAACGATCAGCACTTTCGCGGCATTCAGGGCAGCGTCCACCCGGGCCTTGTCGGTGCGGGTGTACAGGTCGTTTTCCAGCACCACGATGGCGTCGGCGCTGCCGTCGATCACCGCTTGCAGGGCCGCGTCCAGCGACTCGCCACCGAGCATGGCCAGGCCGAGGCTGTTGGCTTCCGGCACGATCAGGCTGATGGAACCGTTCTTCTCGCGCAGCTTCAGCGCCTTGGCGATGTTGGCGGCGGCTTCGATCAGCGCCTTGGAACCCAACGAGGTGCCGGCGATGATCAGTGGGCGTTTGGCCGCGAGCAGGGCGTCGGCGATACGCTGGGCCAGGGCGGCCGCTTCACTGTCCAGACCTTCGACGGCCGGGGCACTGGCGTCCAGGGCGTGGGCCACGGCAAAACCGATGCGCGCCAGGTCATCCGGTGCTGCGTGGACGCATTCTTCGGCGACGTCGTCGAGCTTGGTTTCAGCCAGGCTGGCAATGAACAGCGGGTTCAGCGCGTGCTGGCCGATGTTCTTCACGGCGGCATCGAGCCATGGCTGCACGCGCATGGCGTCAGCCATGTCTTCGGCCTTGCCCTTGACCGACTGGCGCAGGGCCAGGGCCATGCGCGCGGCGGTCTGGGTCAGGTCTTCACCCAGGACGAACACCGCATCGTGGTCTTCGATGTCACGCATCGTCGGCACGGGCAGCGGGCTGTCCTTGAGCACTTGCAGGACCAGGCGGATGCGTTCCAGCTCACCGGCTTCGATGCCACTGTAGAAGTGCTCGGCGCCGACCAGTTCACGCAGGGCGTAGTTGCTTTCCAGGCTGGCACGTGGCGAACCGATACCGACGATGTTGCGCCCGCGCAGCAGTTCGGCGGCCTTGTCCAGCGCTTCGTCCAGGCTCAGCTTGGCGCCGTTGGCGAGCAATGGCTGGCGCGGACGATCCTTGCGGTTGACGTAGCCATAGCCGAAACGGCCACGGTCGCACAGGAAGTACTGGTTCACCGAACCGTTGAAGCGGTTCTCGATGCGACGCAGTTCGCCGTAGCGTTCGCCCGGGGAGATGTTGCAACCGCTGGAGCAGCCATGGCAGATGCTCGGCGAGAACTGCATGTCCCACTTGCGGTTGTAGCGCTCGGAGTGAGTCTTGTCGGTGAACACACCGGTCGGGCAGACCTCGGTGAGGTTGCCGGAGAACTCGCTTTCCAGGGTGCCGTCTTCAACTCGACCGAAGTACACGTTGTCGTGGGCGCCGAACACGCCCAGGTCGGTGCCGCCGGCGTAGTCCTTGTAGAAACGCACGCAGCGGTAGCAGGCGATGCAGCGGTTCATCTCGTGGGAGATGAACGGGCCCAGTTGCTGGTTCTGGTGGGTGCGCTTGGTGAAGCGATAACGGCGCTCGTTGTGACCGGTCATCACCGTCATGTCTTGCAGGTGGCAGTGGCCGCCTTCCTCACAGACCGGGCAGTCGTGAGGGTGGTTGGTCATCAGCCATTCGACGACGCTGGCGCGAAACACTTTCGCTTCTTCGTCGTCGATGGAGATCCAGCTGCCGTCGGTGGCGGGGGTCATGCAGGACATGACGATCCGACCACGCTTGTCGTTTTCGTCGGTGTACTGCTTGACCGCGCATTGGCGACAGGCGCCTACGCTGCCAAGGGCGGGGTGCCAGCAGAAATAAGGGATGTCGAGGCCCAGGGACAGACATGCCTGTAACAGGTTGTCTGCGCCATCGACTTCGAGCTCTTTGCCGTCTACGTGGATAGTGGCCATGGTTCAAAGTTCTTCGTTGGCCCGGTGTCAGCGGGCGTGGCTAATGGAATCTTGTTATTCGTCCGAATCCAAACAGCCTTTCAAAGGCGTCATCGGACGAAAGGCGAAGGGCACGGACCCTTCGCCTTTTAAAGCGTCGTTACGCGCCGACCATGGTCGGCGTGACCACCTGATTGAGATCGCCTGCGCGCGTTGGCGCGATGCCGGCCTCGAATTCAGAGCGGAAGTATTTGATCGCGCTGCCCAACGGCTCCACGGCACCCGGTGCATGAGCACAGAAGGTCTTGCCCGGGCCGAGGAAACCCACCAGACCCAGCAGGGTCTCGATGTCGCCGGCCTGGCCTTCGCCGTTTTCAATGGCGCGCAGCAGCTTGACGCTCCACGGCAGGCCATCGCGGCAAGGGGTGCAGAAACCGCACGATTCACGGGAGAAGAATTCTTCCATGTTGCGCAGCAGGGAAACCATGTTGACGCTGTCGTCCACCGCCATGGCCAGACCGGTACCCATACGGGTGCCGACTTTGGCGATGCCGCCGGCGTACATTTGTGCGTCCAGGTGTTCCGGCAACAGGAAGCCGGTGCCGGCGCCGCCGGGCTGCCAGCACTTGAGCTTGTAACCGTCGCGCATGCCGCCGGCGTAGTCTTCGAACAGCTCGCGGCCGGTGACGCCGAATGGCAGTTCCCACAGGCCCGGGTTCTTGACCTTGCCGGAGAAGCCCATGAGCTTGGTGCCCATGTCTTCGCTGCCGTCGCGGGCCAGGGATTTGTACCAGTCCACGCCGTCGGCAATGATCGCCGGCACGTTGCACAGGGTCTCGACGTTGTTCACGCAGGTCGGCTTGCCCCACACGCCGACGGCGGCAGGGAAGGGCGGCTTGGAGCGCGGGTTGGCGCGGCGGCCTTCCAGGGAGTTGATCAGTGCGGTTTCTTCACCGCAGATGTAGCGCCCGGCACCGGTGTGGACGAACAGCTCGAAATCAAAGCCCGAACCCAGGATGTTCTTGCCCAAGAGGCCAGCGGCCTTGGCTTCTTCCACGGCACGGTTCAGGTGCTTGGCGGCGGTGGTGTATTCGCCGCGCAGGAAGATGTAGCCACGGTAGGTTTTCAACGCACGGGCACTGATCAGCATGCCTTCGATCAGCAGATGGGGCAGTTGCTCCATCAGCATGCGGTCTTTCCAGGTGTTGGGCTCCATTTCATCCGCGTTGCACAGCAGGTAGCGGATGTTGATGGACTCGTCCTTGGGCATCAGGCCCCACTTCACGCCAGTGGGGAAGCCGGCACCGCCGCGACCCTTGAGGCCGGAGTCTTTGACGGTCTGGACGATGTCGTCCTGGGCCATGTCGGTGAATGCCTTGCGCGCGGCGGCGTAGCCATTCTTGGCCTGGTATTCGTCCAGCCACACCGCTTCGCCGTCGTCACGCAGACGCCAGGTCAGGGGATGGGTTTCGGCCGAACGCTGGATGCGGTTGGCGGGCCCGAAGGAAGTCAGGGTCATACGTAGCCCTCCAGCAGTTTGGCGACGCCGTCAGGCTGGACGTCACCGAAGGTGTCGTCGTCGATCATCAGCGCCGGGGCCTTGTCGCAGTTGCCCAGGCAGCACACCGGCAGCAGGGTGAAGCGCCCGTCTGCGGTGGTCTGGCCCAGGCCGATGCCCAGCTTGTTCTGGATCTCGCCGACCACGGACTCGTGGCCGCCGATGTAGCAGACCATGCTGTCGCAGACGCGAATGATGTGGCGACCCACTGGCTGGCGGAAGATCTGGCTATAGAAGGTGGCAACACCTTCGACGTCGCTGGCCGGGATGCCGAGGATCTCGCCGATGGCGTAGAGCGCGCCGTCAGGCACCCAGCCACGCTCCTTCTGAACGATCTTCAGGGCTTCGATCGACGCCGCGCGCGGGTCTTCGTAGTGATGCAGCTCGTGCTCGATGGCCGAGCGCTCGGTTTCGCTCAGGGCGAAACGGTCTGTCTGGATAAGCGTGCTATTCATGCTTAGCGGTCCACGTCGGCCATAACGAAATCGATACTACCCAGGTACGCAATCATATCCGCGACCATGCTGCCTTTGATCACCGAAGGGATCTGCTGCAGGTGTGGGAAGCTTGGGGTGCGAATCCGGGTGCGGTAGCTCATGGTGCCGCCGTCGCTCGTCAGGTAATAACTGTTGATGCCCTTGGTCGCTTCGATCATCTGGAAGGACTCGTTGGCCGGCATGACCGGGCCCCACGAAACCTGCAGGAAGTGCGTGATCAGGGTCTCGATGTGTTGCAGCGTGCGCTCTTTGGGCGGCGGCGTGGTCAGCGGGTGATCCGCCTTGTACGGGCCTTCCGGCATGTTGCGCATGCACTGGTCGATGATCTTGATGCTCTGGCGCATCTCCTCGACGCGAACCATGCAGCGGTCATAGGCATCACCATTGACTGCCAGCGGTACTTCGAATTCGAAGTTTTCGTAGCCGGAGTAAGGGCGCGCCTTGCGCAGGTCGAAATCGCAGCCGGTGGAACGCAGGCCCGCACCGGTGACACCCCATTCCAGGGCCTCTTTGGTGTTGTAGGCGGCGACCCCGATGGTACGGCCCTTGAGGATGCTGTTCTGCAAGGCGGCCTTGGTGTATTCGTCCAGGCGCTTGGGCATCCATTCGACGAAATCCTTGACCAGCTTTTCCCAGCCCCGCGGCAGGTCGTGGGCAACCCCACCGATGCGGTACCAGGCCGGGTGCAGGCGGAAACCGGTGATGGCTTCGATCACCGTGTAGGCCTTCTGGCGGTCGGTGAAGGTGAAGAACACCGGGGTCATGGCGCCAACGTCCTGGATGTAGGTACCCAGGAACAGCAGGTGGCTGGTGATCCGGAAGAACTCGGCCATCATGATGCGGATGACGTCGACCTTTTCCGGCACCTTGATCCCGGCCAGTTTCTCGACCGAAAGCACGTACGGCAGGTTGTTCATCACGCCGCCGAGGTAATCGATGCGGTCGGTGTAGGGAATGTAGCTGTGCCAGGACTGGCGCTCGCCCATTTTCTCGGCGCCACGGTGGTGGTAACCGATGTCCGGGACGCAGTCGACGATCTCTTCGCCGTCCAGCTGCAGGATGATGCGGAATGCACCGTGGGCCGAAGGGTGGTTCGGGCCCAGGTTGAGGAACATGTAGTCCTCGTTCGCCCCGGAGCGTTTCATGCCCCAGTCTTCCGGCTTGAAGCGCGCGGCTTCTTCCTCGAGCTGTTGCTTGGCCAGGGACAGGCTGAACGGATCGAACTCGGTGGCGCGGGCCGGGAAGTCCTTGCGCAGCGGGTGACCTTCCCAGGTCGGCGGCATCATGATGCGCGTCAGGTGCGGGTGGCCGGGGAAATCGATCCCGAACATGTCCCACACTTCACGTTCGTACCAGTTGGCGTTCGGCCAGATACCGGTCACGGTCGGCACGCTGAGGTCGCTCTCGGACAAGGCGACCTTGATCATCACGTCACTATTACGCTCGATCGACATCAGGTGATAGAACACGGTGAAATCGACGCCGTCGGGCAGCCCTTGACGCTTGGTGCGCAGACGCTCGTCCACGCCATGCAAGTCATAGAGCATGACGTACGGCTTGGGCAGGTTGCGCAGGAAAGTCAGGACTTCGACGAGTTTGGCGCGGGCAACCCAAAGCACTGGCATGCCGGTGCGGGTCGGCTGGGCGGTGAACGCCTCGGGGCCAAAACGGTTGTTCAGTTCGACGACCACATCCTGGTCGTCTGCCTTGTAAGGCGGGATGTACAGAGCACTGCCTGTAGTCATGGTTATTTATCGCTTTCGGTCAACGTAAAGAATGAAGCCAGGTTCTCGTTTCTTATGCAGAGCAGAGCTGGATCAGACTTCGTCGGGGCTGCGCAGGTTGGTGACTGCGATACGCTGTTCGCGACGCTGTTCCTTTTGCGATGGCATCTCGGCGCGATAGACGCCTTGATCACCAACGACCCAGGACAGTGGGCGACGCTCCTGGCCAATCGACTCCTGCAACAGCATCAAGCCTTGCAGGAAAGCTTCAGGGCGAGGCGGGCAGCCAGGCACGTAGACGTCCACGGGCAGGAACTTGTCCACCCCTTGAACGACGGAATAGATGTCGTACATGCCACCGGAGTTGGCGCACGAACCCATGGAGATAACCCACTTCGGTTCGAGCATTTGCTCGTAGAGACGCTGGATGATCGGCGCCATCTTGATGAAGCAGGTCCCGGCAATAACCATGAAATCCGCCTGGCGCGGCGATGCCCGGATCACCTCGGCGCCAAAGCGCGCGATGTCGTGGGGCGCCGTGAAGGCGGTGGTCATTTCCACGTAGCAGCACGAAAGGCCGAAGTTGTACGGCCACAGGGAGTTCTTGCGACCCCAGTTGACCGTGTTGTTCAGCACGTCTTCGAGCTTGCCCATGAAGATGTTTTTGTGGACTTGATCTTCTAACGGATCGGAAACGGTTTCCCGCTCGCCAATCGGATACTGCTCGTTAGGAGCATCGGGGTCGATCCTGGTGAGATTGTATTGCATTGCCAAAGCCTCATTGTTTCAGCTTCGCTTGCCGCTTACGACGACCTTCCGGAGCCCAATCAAGAGCCCCCACCCGCCAAAGGTAGACAAGACCTGCCAACAGAATTGCTATGAAAACGAGAGCTTCGACGAATCCGGTCCAGCCGCTTTCGCGGACGGACACAGACCATGCAAAGAGAAAGAGGGCTTCGATATCGAAGATCACGAAGAGCATCGCGACCAGATAGAATTTGGCTGAGAGCCGCAAGCGGGCGCCACCGGTAGGCAGCATGCCGGACTCGAACGGTTCATTTTTGCTGCGGCCCCAGGCTTTTGACCCGAGCAGGCTCGACACGCCGAGCATGAAGGCACACAGGCCGACAACGCCCAGAAGGAAAATGGCAAAGCCCCAGTTGTGGGCCATGAGTCCTGTCGCTTCGGGCATGCTGGAAATCCTTAACAGAGAGCAAAGGTCTCTGAGCTTGAAAAGAAATAACGCAGTGACGATATGTCGCAGCAATCAATCGCGGTGATTTTATGGCTAAACACCGGGCAAGTAAAATTCCTATAGCGAAATTATTTATTGGAATAAGCACATAGCGTACCTCCAGGACCCTGCGGCCCCGGCCCCGTGGGCGTTGGCCGGCTGTTGATCAATAATATTTCGTGCGGAATGCAACAATGATAATGGCTTTCAAATGATAATTATTATTATCTGTGGCGGCCTTTCTGCTACGCACTTAGTGTTGTGTCCGAGGGGCAGCCTTACATTGCCGCTACTGCAATTGTCAGCGTCGGACGTTTTACTCCTTTTCGGACTGCCCAATACTGCGTTCGATCAATTTTTCTAACCGTGCGCCGCAGTTTTTTTGGGGGGGGCGGGCTCGGTGAAGGTTGGATCTGCATGGGGACTGCTCCTGTGGGAGCCAAGCTTGCTCGCGATGCCGGCAACGCTGTCCCGAGGCAGACTGCGCAATCGTTCATTACGGGCAAGCTTGGCACCCACAGATGCAGGCTAGCTCCTACAGAGTAGATTGCTTGAAAAAAAACGGCTCAAAAAAGCCGTGGGCGTCCGATCAATGTCGCTCAGCTAGCCCCGCGCAGATCCTATGGCCAGGGTATTTCGTGTTTAAGCGACCACCGTCGTGCGAGCAAAAAACGGCACGAGGTTGGGTTTAAGGTCTTGAAGAGGTGATATCAAATGGCTATCTTTATGCTTCATTCATCTAATCATCTATATCAATGCTGGTTAGATTTTCGGCCCCTTCTTAGATAGCCGCGTCAGTTTTCATCGTTCGTGGCTGATACCAAAGGAAAGTCATGAACTCTTGGATCGCGAATATGAGCGTTATGCTCAAGCTGGCTTTGGGCTTTGCTGTTGTGCTGCTTCTGACCGCTATTCTCGCCGCGACCGGCTGGTTCAGCCTGGGGAAAATGATCGAGCGCACGGATCGAATGACCAGCATTACCGAACTGGGCAACCGCCTTGATCACCTGCGCAGAGCTCGCTTGCAGTACCAGTTGGACCGGGGTGATGAACAAAAGGGTGCATTGATCCAGGCGTCGCTGGAGCAGTTTGTCGCCCAGCAGAAAAGCCTCGCCAAAGAACTGAGAAAACCGGAAAACCTGAAGAAACTTGCTCTGATCGAGCAGGCCAGCACGCAGTATCAAGTGGCACTCAATACGATGCGCGAGGCTTATCGCAATGACGCAGCCATGCGCAAGGAAATGGGCGTCAATGCGGTCAAGGGCGCCGCGCTGATTGCCAGGGTCATCGCTGACGTGGAAGCACTGCCCGCCTCGGATGAGCGCCGCTTTGACCTTTACAAGCTTATTCTCAAGGCCAAAGAGGACGTGGCGCTGGTGCGTTATGAAGTGCGTGGCTATACCGGCAACCCCAACAGCGCCACCGAACAAGCCGCCACCCGCCAGCTCGAAAATGCGTTCAAGAGCATCGAAGCGCTCAACAGCGCTTTCGGCCCAACCTATGCCGACACCATCAAGCAGTTGGAAACCGCGCTGATTGCTTACCGTCGTTCGGTACAGGACTTCACGGCCAGTAATCAGGCCATAGGCAAGGCTGTGCAGGACACCACCGATTTGGGTGAAACCATCACCCGTCTGTCTGACGAAATGTATGCCAGCCAACTGGCGTCCCGTGACGAAGACAGCGCCCAGGCTCGCATTCTGCAGCTGAGCTGTACGGCCTTGGCGATGTTGTTGGGGATTTTCGCCGCCCTGATCATCACCCGCCAGATTACACGGCCGTTGCAAGACACATTGGCTGTGGTCGATCGCATTGCGGCAGGCGACCTCACGCAACACATGATCGTGACTCGTCGTGATGAGCTGGGTGTCTTGCAGCAGGGTATTCAGCGTATGGGCAGCACCTTGCGCGACCTGATCGGTGGCATCCGCGATGGTGTCACCCAAATCGCCAGTGCCGCCGAAGAGCTATCGGCTGTTACTGAGCAGACCAGTGCCGGGGTCAATAGTCAGAAGATCGAGACCGATCAGGTGGCGACCGCCATGCACGAAATGTCGGTTACCGTGCATGAAGTCGCGCGTAATGCCGAACAGGCTCGCGCAGCCGCTTCAGAGGCCGATGCACAAGCCCGTATTGGCGACCAAGTGGTCGCGCAAGCCATCGTTCAGATCGAGCGCTTGGCCAGCGAGGTCGGGCGCTCAGTCGACGCCATGAACGAGCTGGAGCAAGAAAGCGGTCGCATCGGCAAGATCATGGACGTGATCAGGGCGGTGGCTGAGCAGACCAACTTGCTGGCCCTTAACGCCGCCATTGAGGCCGCTCGCGCGGGTGACGCCGGGCGCGGTTTTGCCGTGGTCGCCGACGAAGTACGTGGGCTGGCCCAGCGTACCCAGCATTCCACCGAAGAGATCGAGAGCCTGGTGGCGGGCTTGCAGAGCGGCACGCGTCAGGTATCGAGCATTATGCAGAGCAGCCGCGAACTGACCGACAGCAGCGTGGAATTGGCATGCAAGGCCGGCACATCCCTGGGTAACATCACCCAGGCGGTTTCTGGCATTCAGGCCATGAACCAACAGATTGCCGCCGCCGCGGTGCAACAAAGCTCGGTGGCCGAGGAAATCAGTCGCAGTGTCCTGAGTGTGCGCGATGTATCCGAACAGACCGCCTCAGCCAGCGAAGAAACCGCAGCCTCCAGCATCGAATTGGCGCGCCTGGGTAACCAGTTGCAGCAGTTGGTCAGTCACTTCAAGGTGTGAAAGGGGGGGGGCGTTCTGGCGGCCATGCTCCAACTGGTAATTCCAGCAATGGTCGTTCCGATCCCCACTCATACCAAAAAACCGCATGGCCTTGACGATCAACGGTTGGTGAAAGCTGGAAAAACGGCGAAAAAAAGCCCCGAACCAGTCGGGGCTGTAGAACGTCGGCTTTGCGGTTAGCTTTTATTCGGTCCACAAGGGCCGTTGACTCAAGGCATGCCGAGGATCAGTGGAACTGCTCTTCTTCGGTGGAGCCGGTCAGCGCGGTTACCGAGGAGGTGCCGCCCTGGATCACGGTGGTCATGTCGTCGAAGTAGCCGGTGCCCACTTCCTGCTGGTGAGCCACGAAGGTGTAGCCCTTGGCGGCGTCAGCGAACTCCTGCTCTTGCAGCTTCACGTAGGCGGTCATGTCGTTGCGGGCGTAGTCGTGCGCCAGGTTGAACATGCTGTGCCACATGTTGTGAATGCCGGCCAGGGTGATGAACTGGTGCTTGTAGCCCATGGCGGACAGTTCGCGCTGGAACTTGGCGATGGTCGCGTCGTCCAGGTTTTTCTTCCAGTTGAAGGAAGGCGAGCAGTTGTACGACAGCAGTTGGTCCGGGTATTCCTTCTTGATCGCTTCGGCGAAGCGACGCGCCTCGTCCAGATCCGGCTTGGCGGTTTCGCACCAGATCAGGTCGGCGTACGGCGCGTAGGCCAGGCCACGGGCGATCGCCTGGTCGAGACCGGCGCGAACCTTGTAGAAGCCTTCCTGGGTGCGGGTGCCGGTCACGAACGGCTGGTCGTACGGGTCGCAGTCGGAAGTCAGCAGGTCAGCGGCGTTGGCGTCGGTACGGGCCAGGATGATGGTCGGTACGCCGGCAACGTCGGCGGCCAGGCGGGCAGCGGTGAGCTTCTGCACGGCTTCCTGGGTCGGCACCAATACTTTGCCGCCCATGTGGCCGCATTTCTTCACCGAAGCCAGTTGGTCTTCGAAGTGAACGCCGGCGGCGCCTGCTTCGATCATGCTCTTCATCAGCTCGTAGGCGTTCAGTACACCGCCGAAACCGGCTTCAGCGTCGGCCACGATTGGCGCGAAGTAGTCGATGTAGCCTTCGTCGCCTGGGTTCTTGCCGGCTTTCCACTGGATCTGGTCGGCACGACGGAACGAGTTGTTGATGCGCTTGACCACGGTTGGAACCGAATCCACCGGGTACAGCGACTGGTCCGGGTACATCGACTCGGCGGAGTTGTTGTCCGCAGCCACTTGCCAGCCCGACAGGTAGATCGCCTGGATACCGGCCTTGACTTGCTGCACAGCCTGGCCGCCGGTCAGGGCGCCCATGCAGTTGACGAAATCTTTCTCGGGACGGAAGGCTGGCTTGGCGCCCTGGGTGACCAGGTTCCACAGTTTCTCGGCGCCCATTTTCGCAAAAGTGTGCTCAGGTTGAACCGAGCCACGCAGACGGACGACGTCAGCAGCGGAGTAATTGCGCTTCACGCCTTTCCAGCGCGGGTTTTCAGCCCAATCTTTTTCAAGGGCTGCAATTTGCTGTTCGCGTGTCAGTGCCATGGAGATAAACCTCGTCGCATAGGTCTGGGGTGGAAAATTCCTGCTCCTGCCGACCAGGGGTTGGACGGTCAAGTCGGTTCAGGCGGGGAGGCGACGGGATGAACGATGGGCTCGAGGGGAAAGTGAGCAGGTAGAGGCGAACTGCGGGCGCATTCGGGCGTCGTGGGCCTTTATACGAACTCAGAGTGATGCCGGGTTACCTAGTTACGCTTCCGTCCCTCGGGACAACTTCGTTCCAGTCGCAACCTCGTCAAACACACCTTGTGGGCGGTACAGACACGAATCGGCTCGCAGGGTAGTTGCAAGCGTCGACCCGAAGGCCCTTGCCAGGGCCCCTGATTAGCGGGAGCGAGGCCATCATGCCTTCGGTTTTTTGGCTCGTCAAACGTTTTGTAGTGCTTTTTTTATAGCACTACATCTTTGGTCTAATACGACTCGTCAGTCAGTTTTTGGTGCTTCAGTTCAGGGTGTCCACCTTGACCCGCAGAATCATGTCGTCCCGGCCTTGGGTCGAGTAGCTGCGGCTCAGCCCCTGTTTATCGGCCTGAGTCTGGCGATTGACCCCGGCCAGGGTGATCCATTCACCCAAGCGGCCGCTGACCGTTGTGTCGGTACTTTGAACGTTCACTACATCGGGACGTTCCTGGCTCATACGGTCACGGTTGGTACTGATGTTCAGATGAACGGTCTCGCCGGTGACGCTGGCCGTGACATAGAAGCCCTGGGTGACGTTGCGGTATTCGGTCTGGCTTTGCAGGCGGCCGTAGGTGTCGGTCTGGGTGCTGGTGAACGGCACGCTCTGGCCGACCTGAATCAGCGCCGGCTGGCCTTCGCTGGCTTGTACCTGCTGCACGCCGCCTTCGCGGCTGGCGGTGCTGCGGTTGATGATGCGGGTCTGGCTGGGAGCGGCGCCGTTGATCGAATAGCCCTGGTCGCCCTGCAAGTTGTTTTCGTTGGTGTCGACCGTGATCAGCAGGCGCTTGGGGGCGGTGTCCAGTTGGGCGAGAAATGCCTTGAGCTCCTCGATTTTACTGGGCTCGGCATTGACGATCAGTTGGTTGCCATAGGCGCTGACCTGGCCGTCCTTGCCGATGAAATTCTGCGCCACCGGCAACAGGTCGGCGCTGGTTCGGTAGTTCAGCGGGACGATTTCAGTAGCGGCCATCACCGACAGGCTGCAGCCGAGCAGCAGGGTGGCGAGCAGGGTGCGTAAGGACATGTCCATTTCTCCGCGAGACAAAGGCTTGATATTGCCAGTTTGTCGGCCTGGGGTGGGGCAAGTTGAATGTTAGACGGCAAAACGCCCCGGCATCGGTGGATGGCGGGGCGTTTTGTGGTGTTCTTCAGGGCCTCATCGCGAGCAAGCTCGCTCCCACATTGGAATAGTGATGTACACGAAACCTCTGTTCACCGCAGATCCCTGTGGGAGCGAGCTTGCTCGCGATGGCCGCGCCACAGGGTTTCAGGCTGAATGGCGAACCATGTCCACATGCGGAATCCCGGCTTCCAGGAACTCCTCGCTGACCACGGCAAAACCCAGTCGCTCGTAGAACGGCGTGGCATGCACCTGGGCGCTGAGCATCTGTTGCTTGAGCCCGAGCTTCTCGGCTTCGGCGATCACGGCGTGCATCAGTGCGTCACCCACCTTCAGGCCGCGCCAATCCTTGAGGACCGAGACGCGACCGATATGGCCGTCAGTCAACAGGCGCGCGGTGCCGATGGGGAAGTCGCCTTCAAACGCCAGAAAATGCACCGCGCTCTGGTCATCGGCATCCCATTCCAGTTCAGGCGGGACGGATTGCTCGGCAATGAACACAGTCTCACGAATGCGCCGGATCTCGGCGTTATCCTTTTGCCAGTCTGCGACACGAACGTGGATTTTATTCATCAGCGAACCCCAGGCTGCCTTGCTTGACCAGCTCGCAGATCAGGCCGCGACCGTCTTCGTCGGCCAGCCACGGGCCGAGGTTTTCGCTGTGCAGGGCATCGGCGGCGCAGATCATTTTCAGCAGGTCGCGCAGCTTGCCCGGCAGATAACGGCTCTGGCCGCTGGCAAACAGCAGCAGGTCATCATCGACTTCCGACCAGGCCAGGCGGGCGCTTGGGTTGCGGATGATCACTGCGCCCTGTTCCAGGCCGGCCAGCAGGTCGTCTTCTTCCAGTTCCGGGCCTACCACCAGCTCCGGGTAGCGCGGCTCGGTCATGAACTGGCCGAACCAGGTCAGCAGCAGGCGCTCGTCGCTCATGTGCTCGGCCAGCAGGCCCTTGAGGCGATCGAGGGCGTCGTGCTGGATCTGGTGCGGGTCGGCCACCGGGCGCGCATCGGCGTCGGTGTAGCGTTCTTCGTCCGGCAGGAACTGGCTGAGGAAGTCGGTGAAGTGGGTCAGCACTTCGGCGGCGCTCGGCGCGCGGAAGCCTACCGAGTAGGTCATGCAGTCATCCACGGCCACGCCGCAGTGCGCCAGGCGCGGCGGCAGGTAAAGCATGTCGCCCGGTTCCAGGGTCCACTCGTCGGTGGCTTCGAAGTCGGCGAGGATGCGCAGGTCGGCGTGTTGCAGCAGCGGGCTCTCGGAGTCGCACATCTGGCCGATTTTCCAGTTGCGCTGGCCATGGCCCTGCAGCAGGAACACATCGTAATTGTCGAAATGCGGGCCGACGCTGCCACCCGGGGCGGCGAAGCTGATCATCACATCGTCGATGCGCCAGCTCGGCAGGAAACGGAAGTTTTCCAGCAGTTCGCTGACTTCGGGTACGAACTGATCGACAGCCTGCACCAGCAGGGTCCACTCGCGCTCCGGCAATTTGCTGAATTCGTCTTCGGCAAACGGGCCGCGACGCAATTCCCAGGGACGTTCGCCGTGCTCGATGACCAAGCGCGATTCGACTTCTTCTTCCAGGGCCAGGCCGGCCAGTTCGTCGGCATCGATCGGGCTTTGGAAGTCTGGAATCGCCTGGCGGATCAGCAGTGGTTTTTTCTGCCAGTAGTCGCGCAGGAACTCCCGTGCCGTGATGCCGCCCAGGAGTTGCAGAGGAATATCAGGATTCATGTGTAACCTATTGAAAAAATATACTTTTCAGACGCGAATAAAAACGCCCGGCGCGGCCGGGCGTCTCAGGGCAAAACGGTGGATCAGATGCGCTTGGCTTGTGCCGCTGCGTTGCCGATGTAGTTGGCCGGCGTGAGCTTTTTCAGCTCGGCGCGGGCCTCGGCAGGCATGTCCAGGCCATCAATGAAAGTCTGCAACGCTTCAGGACTGATGCCCTTGCCACGGGTCAGTTCTTTGAGCTTTTCATACGGGTTTTCGATGTTGTAGCGACGCATCACGGTCTGGATCGGCTCGGCCAGGACTTCCCAGCAGGCGTCCAGGTCGGCGGCGATTTTCTGCTCGTTGAGTTCCAGCTTGCTGATGCCCTTGAGGCTAGCTTCATAGGCAATGACGCTGTGGGCAAAGCCCACGCCCAGGTTGCGCAGCACGGTGGAGTCGGTCAGGTCGCGCTGCCAGCGGGAGATCGGCAGTTTGCTCGCCAGGTGCTGGAACAGCGCGTTGGCGATGCCCAGGTTGCCTTCGGAGTTTTCGAAGTCGATCGGGTTGACCTTGTGCGGCATGGTCGAGGAACCGATTTCGCCGGCAATGGTGCGCTGCTTGAAATAACCCAGGGAGATGTAGCCCCAGATGTCACGGTCGAAGTCGATCAGGATGGTGTTGAAACGGGCGATCGCATCGAACAGCTCGGCGATGTAGTCGTGCGGCTCGATCTGGGTGGTGTACGGGTTGAAGCTCAGGCCCAGCTCGTCTTCGATGAAGGCGCGGGCGTTGGCTTCCCAGTCGATGTCCGGGTAGGCCGACAGGTGGGCGTTGTAGTTGCCCACGGCGCCGTTGATCTTGCCCAGCAGTGGCACGGCGGCGACCTGGGCGATCTGGCGCTCCAGGCGGTACACCACGTTCGCCAGTTCCTTGCCCAGGGTGGTCGGCGAAGCCGGTTGACCATGGGTGCGCGATAGCATCGGAACGTCGGCGAAGCGGATTGCCGACTCGCGGATGGCCTGGGCGGTCTGGCGCATCAGCGGCAGCATCACGTCATCACGGCCTTCGCGCAGCATCAGGGCGTGGGACAGGTTGTTGATGTCCTCGCTGGTGCAGGCAAAGTGGATGAATTCGCTGACGTTGGCCAGTTCCGGCAGCTTGGCCGCCTGCTCCTTGAGCAGGTATTCAATGGCTTTGACGTCGTGGTTGGTGGTGCGCTCGATCTCTTTGACGCGCTCGGCGTGCTCCAGCACAAAGTTTTCAGCCAGGGCGTTCAGCACCGCGTTGGCTTGCGCGGAAAACGCCGGGACTTCGGCAATGCCAGGGTGAGCGGCAAGGCGCTGGAGCCAGCGCACTTCAACCAGGACGCGAGCGCGGATCAGGCCGTACTCGCTGAAAATCGGGCGCAGGGCCTGGGTTTTGCCGGCGTAGCGGCCGTCAACAGGGGAAACCGCAGTGAGCGAAGAAAGCTGCATGGGGTGTTCTCGGACAGTCGGGCAACGAAATGGGGCGCGTATCATACATGAAAACAATCGCCGGTCCGTCGCCAACTGACCGGCGTATTACGCGTAACGGAACACTATTTACCACCTGTGGCGAGGGAGCTTGCTCCCGCTGGGGCGCGAAGCGGCCCTGAGTCCAGGCAGTCCGCTGGATCAGCCGGACTCAAAGGACTGCGTTGCAGTCCAGCGGGAGCAAGCTCCCTCGCCACAAAAAAAACGGGTTGAGGCGACTTATTCGTTGCGCATCAACGGGTAAAGCTCTTTCAGCAATTTGCGTCGGCTGATCACCAGTTGCCAGCGATGACCACCCAACTGCCGCCACAGCCGCGCCGAGCGAATTCCGGCCAGTAACAGGGCGCGGATCTTCGAGGCATTGCTCGGTTGTTGCAGATTGCGCATGTCGCCGTGTACCTGAATGCGCTGGCGCAAGGTGCTCAGGGTGTCCTGGTACAGCGCACCGCAAGCGGCGATGACGTTTTCGTGGGCGGGACCGAAGTGTTCAACCTGGGACTGAATCTGCGGCAGGCGATTGCCGATGGTATCCAGCAGGTCGTCGCGCTTGGCCAATTGCCGTTCCAGACCCAGCATCGACAGCGCGTAGCGCAGCGGCTCGCGTTGCAGAGTGCTGGGGTCGCGCTCCAGGGCACCGATCAGTGCGCGATAACCCTCGCGCAGGTTCAGGTCATCGCCGCCATAGACTTCAAGTGTGTCCTTGGGATCACGAATCAGCAGGCTGCCGAGCATGCAGCTCAGGCCCGCTTCGGTGGCCTGGCCGGTCTTGGCGATCCGATCCACCAGCACGGCGGCGAGAAACACCCCGCCCAATGCCGTCAGTTGCTCCTGGGTCGGACTCATGCCTTGCTGCTCCAGGGCTCTGCGACTTCGATCACGCCGCCGCCCAGGCAGATTTCCCCGTCGTAGAACACCACGGACTGGCCGGGTGTGACTGCTCGTTGTGGGTCATCGAACGTCGCGCGATAGCCCGTGGCGGTTTTTTCCAGCATGCAGGGCTGATCACTCTGGCGGTAGCGAACCTTGGCCGTCAGACGGCGCGGTTGGCTGAGGTCGATCGGGTTGACCCAATAGATGTCGGAGGCGAGCAGGGCGCGGGAGAACAACCACGGATGGTCGTTGCCCTGGCCGACGATCAGCTCGTTGTGCTCCAGGTCCTTGACCAGCACGTACCACGGCTCTTCACCGGCGTCTTTCAGGCCGCCGATGCCCAGGCCCTGGCGCTGGCCGATGGTGTGGTACATCAGGCCATGGTGGCGGCCGATGACGTCGCCTTCGGTGGTCTTGATTTCGCCTGGCTGGGCCGGCAGGTACTGCTTGAGAAAGTCGCTGAAACGCCTTTCACCAATAAAGCAGATGCCGGTGGAATCTTTCTTCTTGGCGGTGGCCAGGGCGTGTTTTTCGGCGATCGCGCGCACTTGCGGCTTTTCCAGCTCGCCCACCGGGAACAGGGTCTTGGCGATCTGCTCGCCGCCGACGGCGTGCAGGAAGTAGCTCTGGTCCTTGTTCGGGTCCAGGCCCTTGAGCAGTTCGGTACGGCCGTCGATGTCGCGGCGGCGCACATAGTGACCGGTAGCGATCAGGTCAGCGCCGAGCATCATGGCGTAGTCGAGGAACGCCTTGAACTTGATTTCCCGGTTGCAGAGGATGTCCGGGTTCGGCGTACGACCGGCCTTGTATTCGGCCAGGAAGTGCTCGAACACGTTGTCCCAGTACTCGGCGGCGAAGTTGGCGGTGTGCAGCTTGATGTCGATCCTGTCGCAGACGGCCTGGGCGTCCGCCAGGTCGTCCATGGCGGTGCAGTATTCGGTTCCGTCGTCTTCTTCCCAGTTCTTCATGAACAGGCCTTCCACCTCATAACCCTGCTCGATCAGCAGAAGGGCGGAAACGGAAGAGTCCACGCCGCCGGACATGCCGACAATGACGCGCTTGTTGGTGGTGTCAGAAGGGGCTGGATCACGCATAGCAGTTCAATGAGTGTCTTGAAAAAGGACGCGATTCTATCAGGCCCGGACGCGCAAGGCTAAAGAGAAGGACGGATCAGCGTCAGACTGTGGCGATGACCGGCCAGATAATCGTCGATGCAGCGGATGATCAGCTCGCTGCGCCAGTGGTCACGCTGTTCGAGCAACTCGTTGCGGGTCAGCCACTTGGCGCCCAGGATGCCATCATCCAGTGGATAGTCCGGGCGGTGGTTCAAGGCCTTGGCGGCGAAACAGACCCGTTGGTAGGTCACGCCATTGCTGGGGGCGGTGTACAGGTAAATGCCCACCACGCTGGTAGGTTCGACGTCCCAGCCGGTTTCTTCCAGGGTTTCGCGCACGGCGGCTTCGATCAGGGTTTCGTTCGGGTCCAGGTGGCCTGCAGGCTGGTTGAGCACCGCTCGTCCGCCCTTGGATTCTTCCACCATCAGGAAACGGCCGTTGTCTTCGACGATGGTGGCGACGGTGATGTGGGGGTTCCAGTCCATGGGGTTTCCTCTATTTCTCAGATTGGAATACGGGCCACTGTGGGAGCGAGCTTGCTCGCGATAGCGGTGGGTCAGTCAATATCAATGTTGAATGTTATATCGCTATCGCGAGCAAGCTCGCTCCCACAGGGGAATACTGTGTTGTCAGGGGAATATGGTGTGTCTGGAAACACAAACCCCGGCACCAGGGCCGGGGTTTGTGGTGTTCCTTTACAACCTTACACCAGCGCAGCAATCGCCGCGTTGAAGGTGTTGCTTGGGCGCATGGCCTTGCTGGTCAGCTCCGGGTTGGCGAAGTAGTAACCGCCGATGTCCACCGGTTTGCCTTGGACGGCATTGAGCTCGGCAACGATTTTTTCTTCGTTGTCGGTCAGTGTCTTGGCCAGGGCAGTGAACTGGGCCTTGAGGGCTGCGTCGTCGTTTTGCGCGGCCAATGCCTGGGCCCAGAACAGGGTCAGGTAGAAGTGGCTGCCGCGGTTGTCGATGCCGCCGACCTTGCGCGAAGGCGACTTGTTGCGGTCCAGGAACTCACCGGTGGCCTGGTCCAGGGTCTTGGCCAGCACCAGGGCTTTAGGGTTGTTGTAGGTCACGCCCAGGTGTTCAAGGGACGCGGCCAAGGCCAGGAACTCGCCCAGGGAATCCCAGCGCAGGAAGTTTTCTTCCAGCAACTGCTGAACGTGCTTGGGTGCCGAACCGCCGGCGCCGGTTTCGAACAGGCCACCGCCGTTCATCAGCGGCACGATCGACAGCATCTTGGCGCTGGTGCCCAGTTCCATGATCGGGAACAGGTCGGTCAGGTAGTCGCGCAGCACGTTGCCGGTCACCGAAATGGTGTCCTTGCCTTCGCGGGTACGGGCCAGGGTGAATTTCATCGCGTCGACCGGCGACATGATGCGGATGTCCAGGCCGGCAGTGTCGTGGTTCTTCAGGTAGGCCTGGACTTTCTCGATCACCACGCCGTCATGGGCGCGCATCGGGTCCAGCCAGAAAATCGCCGGGGTGCTGCTGGCGCGGGCACGGTTGACGGCCAGCTTGACCCAATCCTGGATCGGCGCGTCCTTGGTCTGGCACATGCGGAAGATATCGCCCGCCTCGACGTTCTGCTCCAGCAGGGTGCGACCGGTGTTGTCCGAAACACGGACCACGCCGTCGGCCTTGATCTGGAAGGTCTTGTCGTGGGAACCGTATTCTTCGGCTTTCTTGGCCATCAGGCCGACGTTCGGCACGCTGCCCATGGTGGTCGGATCGAAAGCGCCGTGTTGCTTGCAGTCTTCGATCACCGCCTGGTAGATGGTGGCGTAGCAGCGATCCGGGATCACGGCCTTGGTGTCGTGCAACTGGCCGTCGGTGCCCCACATCTTGCCGGAGTCACGGATCATGGCCGGCATCGAGGCGTCGACGATGACGTCGCTCGGTACGTGCAGGTTGGTGATGCCTTTATCGGAGTTGACCATCGCCAGGGATGGGCGCGCCGCGTAGACCGCCTGGATGTCGGCTTCGATCTGCGCCTGCTGCTCGGCCGGCAAGGCCTTGATGCGGGCGTACAGGTCGCCGATGCCGTTGTTCAGGTTGAAGCCGATCTGCTCCAGCACTTGTGCGTGCTTGGCCAGGGCGTCTTTGTAGAACTCGGCGACGATCTGACCGAACATGATCGGGTCGGAGACCTTCATCATGGTGGCCTTGAGGTGGACCGACAGCAGGACGCCTTTTTGCTTGGCGTCTTCGATTTCAGCGGCGATGAAGTCGCGCAGGGCGTTCTTGCTCATCACGGCGCAGTCGAGGATCTCACCGGCTTGTACGGTGGTTTTTTCTTTCAGGACAGTGGCAGTGCCGTCCTGAGCGATCAGCTCGATTTTCACGCTGCCGGCGGCGTCGATCAGGGCGGCTTTTTCGCTGCCGTAGAAATCACCGGTGCTCATGTGGGCCACATGAGACTTGGAGTCGGCTGCCCAGGCGCCCATTTTGTGCGGGTGCTTGCGCGCGTAGTTCTTGACCGACAGCGGTGCGCGGCGGTCGGAGTTGCCTTCACGCAGGACCGGGTTCACGGCGCTGCCCTTGACCTTGTCGTAGCGGGCGCGTGCGTCTTTCTCGGCGTCGCTGGTCACAGTTTCCGGGTAGTCCGGCAGTGCATAGCCCTGGGCCTGCAATTCCTTGATCGCGGCCTGCAGTTGCGGCACCGAGGCGCTGATGTTCGGCAGCTTGATGATGTTAGCTTCAGGCGTCACGGCCAGGTCGCCCAGTTCGGCGAGGTGGTCGGCGACGGCTTTGTCACCCAGTTGCTCGGGGAAGCTGGCCAGGATGCGCCCTGCAAGGGAGATATCGCGGGTTTCCACGGCGATGTCGGCCGAGGCGGTAAAGGCTTCGACGATCGGCAGCAGCGAATAGGTGGCGAGGGCGGGAGCTTCGTCGGTGAAGGTGTAGATGATCTTCGAGCGGGTGGGCATATTCGGATTAACTCTCTTCTTTGCTAAAGCATGCGCAGAAACTCGAGGGGCGCCGGGTAAGCGCGTTCGTTCAAAGTCATCCGTGAGTCGAATGTCGAGGTTTCTTCGCGGTGATGTTGGGTGCATCAGTCGAGCGTCAAGCGGTCGGGCCGCGGTAACGGTCCGGCTTTCAACGGGCCGAAAGTCTTGTGATAGAGCCATCAGCCGTCGTGACCCTGTGGTCAGCGGCGGCATTATACATAGGTAGCTGGCGATCTGCCGATGGTTCATATACTTGCGTACTCGTCCATTGGTCTAAACGTCGCAGTGCTAGAGGAGCAGGCTATGCTCACGTTTGGCGCTTTTCCCTTGTTTTTCAGGGTTGTACACCGCGAACTGCAACGCTTTTCCCCGGATGAGCCTAACGTAGGGTTTGCGCGCCGATACAACTGGGGTACGCTCGAACGCAGCCAGATGTTCAATCCAAGCAATGGAGTTCAGCATGGGGTATCAAAAGATTCAGGTTCCAGCCGTCGGTGACAAAATCACCGTCAATGCAGACCATTCTCTTAATGTTCCCGACAACCCGATCATCCCCTTCATTGAAGGCGACGGCATTGGCGTCGATATCAGCCCGGTCATGATCAAGGTGGTGGACGCTGCGGTTCAGAAGGCCTATGGCGGCAAGCGCAAGATTTCCTGGATGGAAGTCTACGCCGGTGAGAAAGCAACTCAGGTTTACGACCAGGACACCTGGCTGCCCCAGGAAACCCTGGACGCGGTCAAAGACTACGTGGTTTCCATCAAGGGCCCGCTGACCACGCCGGTCGGTGGTGGTATTCGCTCGCTGAACGTCGCCCTGCGCCAGCAGCTCGATTTGTATGTATGCCTGCGTCCGGTGCGCTGGTTCGAAGGCGTGCCAAGCCCGGTCAAGAAGCCTGGCGACGTGGACATGACGATCTTCCGTGAGAACTCCGAAGACATCTACGCCGGTATCGAGTGGAAAGCCGGTTCGCCCGAAGCCACCAAGGTCATCAAGTTCCTGAAAGAAGAAATGGGCGTTACCAAGATCCGTTTCGACGAGAATTGCGGCATCGGCGTCAAGCCGGTTTCCAAGCAGGGCACTCAGCGTCTGGCCCGCAAGGCCTTGCAATATGTAGTGGATAACGATCGCGATTCGCTGACCATCGTGCATAAAGGCAACATCATGAAGTTCACCGAAGGTGCCTTCAAGGAGTGGGCCTACGAAGTGGCGGCCGAGGAATTCGGCGCGACCCTGCTCGACGGTGGGCCTTGGATGCAGTTCAAGAACCCGAGAACCGGCAAGAACGTCATCGTCAAGGACGCTATCGCCGATGCCATGCTCCAGCAAATCCTGCTGCGCCCGGCCGAATACGATGTGATCGCGACCCTGAACCTCAACGGCGACTACCTCTCCGACGCCCTGGCGGCGGAAGTGGGGGGCATTGGTATTGCGCCGGGCGCCAACCTGTCCGACACCGTGGCGATGTTCGAAGCCACCCACGGCACGGCACCCAAGTATGCCGGCAAGGACCAGGTCAACCCGGGTTCGCTGATCCTGTCGGCGGAAATGATGCTGCGGCACATGGGGTGGACCGAAGCGGCCGACCTGATCATCAAGGGCACCAACGGCGCGATTTCCGCCAAGACCGTGACCTATGACTTCGAGCGCCTGATGGACGGCGCCACGCTGTTGTCTTCCTCGGCCTTCGGTGATGCACTGATCTCGCACATGTAAGCGGATCGGCAGTCAGCAAAACAATGCCCGGCTCGAGTGATCGAGTCGGGCATTGTTGTTGTCAGGGGAGGCTTGTGCCGATCAATGGGCTTCAGTGGTCATGGCATTGACGGGGGTAGCGCAAGAGGTATCTTCGACGGTGTCGGGTGCAATATTGACCGCGTGCAGGCCCTTGGGCCCCTGGATGACTTCGAACGTGACGCGTTGTCCGGCTCTCAGGGTTTTATAGCCATCCATCTGAATCGCCGAGTAATGGGCGAAAAGGTCTTCATCCCTGCCGTTTGCGATAATGAAACCGTAGCCCTTGGCATTGTTGAACCATTTGACTTTGCCACTCATCTTGACGACCGACATAGGCCATATCCCTCTGCAACACACTCCGTCAGTGGAGTATCATCCAATCCATCCGCAGGCTAATCTTGGAAAACAGGATCGATTCCACGGACCTTTTTAACCCACGATGGGCTCTATTGGTTGTAACACCGTTTTCCCGATAGTCAAGGTGACCCGGCGAACGTGGTTGAAATCGCCTACAAGCGCCCCCATCACTGTATTTGCCAACTAAACGAACCTTTCTTTCCATGCATGCAATCAGCCAGATTCGACTAACATTCAATCAGGATCGCCCGGATCTACATGACGACGATTCCGCAGGCATTGCTGTTCAGGAAGCAAAGCCTGCATTACAGGCGCCACCGATGTACAAGGTGGTTTTGTTCAACGATGACTACACACCGATGGATTTCGTCGTCGAAGTGCTCGAGGTGTTTTTTAACCTGAATCGCGAGCTGGCGACCAAGGTCATGCTGGCCGTCCATACAGAGGGACGGGCAGTATGTGGAGTGTTTACCCGCGACATCGCCGAGACGAAGGCCATGCAGGTCAACCAGTACGCCCGGGAAAGCCAGCATCCGCTACTCTGTGAAATCGAGAAGGACGGTTAACGCCGACCACTTGGGTATGAGGTGAAGCTATGTTAAACCGCGAGCTCGAAGTCACCCTCAATCTTGCCTTCAAGGAGGCTCGTTCGAAGCGTCATGAATTCATGACCGTCGAGCACCTGCTGCTGGCCCTATTGGATAACGAGGCTGCCGCCACCGTTTTGCGTGCCTGCGGCGCAAACCTCGATAAACTCAAGCATGATTTGCAGGAGTTCATCGACTCCACCACGCCATTGATCCCCGTTCATGACGAGGATCGCGAAACCCAGCCAACCCTGGGCTTCCAGCGTGTCCTGCAGCGTGCTGTCTTTCATGTACAGAGCTCGGGTAAGCGTGAAGTGACCGGCGCCAACGTGCTGGTCGCCATCTTCAGCGAACAGGAAAGCCAGGCGGTTTTCCTGCTCAAGCAGCAGAGTGTTGCGCGCATCGATGTCGTCAATTACATCGCCCATGGCATTTCCAAGGTACCTGGGCACGGCGATCACTCCGAAGGTGAACAGGATATGCAGGATGACGAGGGCGGTGAGTCTTCTTCTTCGGGCAATCCGCTGGACGCCTACGCCAGCAATCTGAATGAACTGGCGCGCCAGGGGCGTATCGATCCACTGGTCGGACGTGAGGCGGAAGTCGAGCGGGTCGCGCAGATCCTGGCCCGACGCCGCAAGAACAACCCGCTGCTGGTGGGCGAGGCGGGCGTGGGCAAGACTGCGATCGCCGAAGGCCTGGCCAAGCGCATCGTCGATAACCAGGTGCCGGACCTGCTCGCCAACAGTGTGGTGTATTCCCTCGATCTGGGGGCCTTGCTGGCGGGCACCAAGTACCGCGGTGATTTCGAGAAGCGCTTCAAGGCATTGCTGGGCGAGCTGAAAAAGCGTCCGCAGGCGATCCTGTTCATCGACGAAATCCACACCATCATTGGTGCCGGTGCCGCGTCCGGTGGCGTCATGGATGCCTCGAACCTGCTCAAGCCGCTGCTGTCTTCGGGTGATATCCGTTGCATCGGTTCGACCACGTTCCAGGAATTTCGCGGGATCTTCGAAAAAGACCGTGCCCTGGCCCGGCGTTTCCAGAAAGTCGATGTGTCGGAGCCTTCGGTGGAAGACACCATCGGTATCCTGCGTGGGCTGAAGGGGCGTTTCGAACTGCACCACAATATCGAATACAGCGATGAAGCCCTGCGCGCCGCTGCTGAGCTGGCCTCGCGCTATATCAATGACCGGCATATGCCGGACAAGGCCATTGATGTTATCGACGAGGCGGGTGCCTATCAGCGGCTTCAGCCAGTGGAGAAGCGCGTCAAGCGCATCGAAGTGCCACAGGTCGAAGACATCGTGGCGAAAATCGCGCGGATTCCGCCCAAGCACGTCACCAGTTCCGACAAGGAGCTGCTGCGTAATCTGGAGCGTGACCTGAAGCTGACCGTGTTCGGTCAGGATGCAGCCATCGATTCGCTGTCCACCGCCATCAAGTTGTCTCGCGCCGGACTCAAGTCGCCGGACAAACCAGTGGGTTCTTTCCTGTTCGCAGGTCCCACCGGTGTCGGCAAGACCGAGGCCGCACGGCAATTGGCCAAGGCGATGGGGATCGAGCTGGTTCGCTTCGACATGTCCGAGTACATGGAGCGTCACACCGTATCGCGTCTGATTGGTGCGCCTCCGGGATATGTCGGTTTCGACCAGGGCGGCCTGCTGACCGAGGCCATCACCAAGCAGCCGCATTGCGTGCTCTTGCTCGATGAAATCGAGAAGGCGCATCCGGAAGTCTTCAACCTGCTCCTGCAGGTCATGGATCACGGTACGCTGACCGACAACAACGGGCGCAAGGCGGATTTCCGCAATGTGATCATCATCATGACCACCAACGCCGGCGCCGAAACCGCGGCTCGCGCTTCGATCGGTTTCACCCATCAGGACCATTCGTCCGATGCGATGGAAGTGATCAAGAAGAGCTTCACGCCTGAATTCCGCAACCGCTTGGACACCATTATCCAGTTTGGTCGCCTCAGCCATGAGGTCATCAAGAGTGTGGTGGACAAGTTCCTTACCGAACTTCAGGCGCAGCTCGAAGACAAGCGTGTGCTGCTGGAAGTCACCGATGCGGCCCGCAGTTGGCTGGCGGCCGGTGGTTACGATGTGACGATGGGGGCACGGCCGATGGCTCGCCTGATCCAGGACAAGATCAAGCGTCCACTGGCGGAGGAGATCCTCTTTGGCGAACTGGCCGAACATGGCGGTGTGGTCCACATCGACATCAAGGATGGCGAGCTGACCTTCGACTTCGAAACCACGGCTGAAATGGCCTGATCGTTACACGCAGGAAAAGCAAAAGGCGCCGAAAGGCGCCTTTTTGCTATTCCGAACTCACATCAATCCTTGTGGGAGCGAGCTTGCTCGCGATGGCGGCGGTACATTCGGCATTGGGGCAAGCTGGCCCACAGCTATCGCGAGCAAGCTCGCTCCCACAGGGTTTTGTGTGCTCATGGAGAGAGGGGCAAATCCCAGACAAACAAAAACGCCCGGCATCAGCCGGGCGTTTTGTATTGACTTGTTAGCGAGCGCGGTAAGTGATGCGCCCTTTGCTCAAGTCATAGGGCGTCAGCTCGACGCGCACTTTGTCACCGGTAAGAATACGAATGTAGTTCTTGCGCATCTTGCCGGAGATGTGCGCGGTTACGACGTGCCCATTTTCCAACTCCACACGAAACATGGTGTTGGGCAGGGTGTCGACGACAGTGCCTTCCATTTCGAAGCTGTCTTCTTTCGACATGCAGTAAAGCCCTCGGTATCCAGTGAATGGCCCGGTGCAACTGCGCCAGGCAAAAGCGGCGTGCATTGTGCCCGAAAAAGGGGGTTTAAGCCAAGGGGTTCTAACTGAGGACGACCCATCTCTGGTTAATCAGCAATTCGATGGGGCGATATTGGGTCTTGTAATTCATTTTTTTGCAGTTTTTGATCCAGTAGCCCAAGTACACCGCTTCCAGCCCGAGGCGCCGGGCTTCGTTGATCTGCCAGAGGATGGCAAAACGCCCCAGACTGCGCCGTTCTTCGTCGGGCTCATAGAAGGTGTACACCGCCGAAAGCCCGTTGGGCAGCAGGTCTGTGACGGCGATTGCCACCAGTCGCCCTTCGAGGCGGAACTCATAGAAGCGGGAAAAGGGCAGGTCGCGGACCAGAAAGGTCGAAAACTGATCACGACTGGGCGGGTACATGTCGCCGTCGGCGTGGCGCTGCTCTATGTAGCGCTGGTACAGATCGAAATACTCCTCGCTGAACTGCGGCTTGGCTGGCCGGACCTGCAGGTCGGCGTTGCGCTTGAAAATCCGCTTCTGCTGGCGATTGGGTACAAACTGAGCCACGGGGATGCGCGCCGGAACGCACGCATTGCAATGTTGGCAATGGGGCCGGTAGAGATGATCGCCGCTGCGACGGAAGCCCATCTCCGACAGATCTGCGTAGACATGCACATCCATGGGCTGGCTAGGGTCGAGGAACAGAGTCGTGGCCTGCTCCTCGGGCAGGTAACTGCAAGAGTGGGGTTGAGTGGCATAGAACTTCAAGCGCGCCAACTCGGTCATGATCAACCCTCGGGAGTAAGCTTTGGATTAAGTGTAAGCCAGGAGCGCCATTGTCGCTCAGCAAACCCAGGTTGCGTGGTTGGGCTGGTCCAGATGCGCCTTGAGGTAGCCGGCAAACTCAGCCCTTGGGATCGACCGGGCGCCGAGGCTGTGCAGGTGTTCGGTGGGCATTTGGCAGTCGATCAGCACGAAACCGGCCGCTTTGAGATGTTGGACCAGGGTGGCGAAGCCGAATTTCGAGGCGTTATCGGCCCGACTGAACATGGACTCGCCAAAAAACAGCTGCCCCATGGCCAGGCCATACAGGCCGCCCACCAATATACCCTGGTCCCATACCTCCACTGAATGGGCGAAACCGCGTCGATGCAGCTCCAGATAGGCGGTTTGCATGGCCTCGGTGATCCAGGTGCCGTCAGCATAGTCCCGGGGCGCGGCGCAGGCCTCGATGACAGCGGCAAAGTCCTTGTCGAACGTCACGGCATAGCGTTGCTTGCGCAGGAGCTTGCCCAGGCTGCGCGATACATGCAGTTCGTCGGGAAACAATACGGTGCGTGGATCCGGTGACCACCACAAGATCGGCTGGCCTTCGGAGAACCACGGGAAACAGCCGTGGCGATAGGCCCGGATCAGCCGATCGGCGGACAGGTCGCCACCGGCGGCCAGCAAGCCATTGGGGTCGCTCAGGGCTTTGGCCAGTGGCGGAAAATCGAACGTGTTGCGTTGTAGCCAAGTCAGCATGGTCATCCGGGCTTGCAGAAGGGGAGGGCGGGTCTTGTGCGCAGACAAGAGGCCGCCTAAAGGTTAACCGTCAAACCACCGGAATGTCATCGAGATACTTCTCGGCGTCGAGTGCGGCCATGCAACCGGCGCCGGCCGATGTAATGGCCTGTCGATACACGTGATCGGCCACGTCGCCGGCGGCGAACACGCCTTCGATATCGGTTGCAGTGGCATTGCCCTCGCTGCCGCCGCGGACGATCAGGTAGCCGTCGCGCATTGTCAGTTGGCCCTGGAACAACTCGGTGTTGGGTTGATGGCCGATAGCGATAAACACGCCGGCCAGGGACAAGGTGCTGGTCTGGCCGGTCTCACTTTGGCGCAGACGCGCGCCGGTGACGCCGCTGGCGTCACCCAGCACTTCATCCAGATTCTGCTTCCAGTGCAGTTTCACATTGCCGTGGCGGGCTTTTTCGAACAGCTTGTCCTGCAGTATTTTCTCTGCGCGCAGTTTGTCCCGGCGGTGAATCAGGTGTACCTCGCGGGCGATGTTGGACAGGTACAAAGCCTCCTCAACCGCCGTATTGCCACCACCGACCACCGCCACTACCTGATTGCGGTAAAAGAATCCGTCGCAGGTTGCACAGGCGGAAACGCCCCTGCCGGCGAAGGTCTGCTCCGAGGCCAGGCCCAGGTATTGGGCTGAAGCGCCAGTGGCGATAATCAGCGCGTCGCAGGTGTAGGTGCCGCTGTCGCCGATGAGTTCGAAAGGGCGCTGTTGCAACTTGGCGGTGTGGATATGGTCGTAGACGATCTGCGTGTCGAAGCGCTCGGCGTGGCGTTGCATGCGTTCCATCAGCACCGGACCGGTCAAGTCCGTGACATCGCCGGGCCAGTTGTCGACTTCGACGGTGGTAGTGAGCTGGCCACCGGCCTGCAGGCCAGTAATGACAACGGGTTTGAGGTTGGCACGGGCGGCATAGACAGCGGCGCTGTATCCCGCAGGGCCGGAACCGAGAATGATCAGGCGTGAATGCTTCACTTCGCTCATAAAAACACCTCATAAGCCTTTGTCACGAAAGAGAATGCATGCTCCAATTGACGCCAACACAGCTGGTTTTTGGCTATGCTGTAGCCCATCGTGCGGGCAATGCCTTGGGGCTGACAAACCCGTACAATGCTTGAGTTTTGAACGCAGGAGAGGCAAAAGATCAAAATCTTCGGCAACACCTGCGGTTTTCTGGATGCACGTCACAGTGGTAAAAGTAGTACCGGTTGTGCACATTCACTTTTTTGCCTGCTCGTGATGAGCAGTTTTTTATAGTCATTCAACAGATGGACGCGCCTTTGGCGCAGGAAAAGAAGCGTTTTGAAGAAATCCACCGCAGCACCTAAAACAGTCGTTCCGCTCTGGCGCCAGCAATTGCACTACCGGCTCAAGGAAGGTGCGTTGATCGCCATCGGCGCCTTGTGCCTGTTCCTGATGATGGCCTTGCTGACCTATGGCAAGGACGATCCGGGCTGGAGCCACAACAGCAAGATCGACGATGTGCAGAATTTCGGCGGTCCGGCCGGTTCCTACAGCGCTGACATCCTGTTCATGGTGCTGGGCTATTTCGCCTACATCTTTCCGCTTTTGCTGGCGATCAAGGCCTATCAGATTTTCCGTCAACGCCACGAGCCCTGGCAGTGGAGTGGTTGGCTGTTTTCCTGGCGCCTGATCGGCCTGGTGTTCCTGGTGCTGTCGGGCGCTGCGCTGGCCCATATCCATTTTCACGCTCCCACCGGCCTGCCGGCCGGAGCGGGCGGTGCGCTGGGGGAAAGTCTTGGCGAGCTGGCCAAAAACGCCCTGAACATCCAGGGCAGCACGCTGCTGTTCATCGCCCTGTTCCTGTTCGGCCTGACGGTGTTCACCGATTTGTCATGGTTCAAGGTGATGGATGTCACCGGCAAGATCACCCTGGACCTGATCGAGCTGATCCAGGGAGCGATGAATCGCTGGTGGGCGGCGCGCACCGAGCGCAAGCAACTGGTGGCGCAACTGCGCGAGGTGGATGACCGCGTCCACGACGTGGTGGCCCCGACCGTCACGGACAAGCGTGAGCAGGCCAAGGTCAAGGAACGCCTGATCGAACGTGAACAGGCCCTGAGCAAGCACATGTCCGAGCGCGAGAAACAGGTGCCGCCGGTCATCACCATGGCTCCGGCCAAGGCGCCGGAGCAGAGCAAGCGCGTGCAGAAAGAGAAACAGGCGCCGCTGTTCGTTGACAGCGCGGTGGAAGGCACCTTGCCGCCGATCTCGATCCTGGACCCGGCCGAAAAGAAACAGCTCAACTATTCCCCCGAATCCCTGGCGGCCGTCGGTCACCTGCTGGAAATCAAGCTCAAGGAGTTCGGCGTCGAGGTCTCGGTGGATTCGATCCACCCGGGCCCGGTGATTACCCGTTACGAAATCCAGCCGGCCGCCGGCGTGAAGGTCAGCCGTATCGCCAACCTGGCCAAGGACCTGGCACGTTCTCTGGCCGTGACCAGCGTGCGGGTAGTGGAAGTGATTCCCGGCAAAACCACCGTGGGCATCGAGATTCCCAACGAAGACCGGCAGATCGTGCGCTTCTCCGAAGTGCTCTCCACCCCTGAATACGACAACCACAAGTCGCCGGTCACCCTGGCCCTGGGCCATGACATCGGCGGCAAGCCTGTCATCACTGACCTGGCGAAAATGCCGCACCTGCTGGTGGCCGGTACCACCGGTTCCGGTAAGTCGGTGGGTGTGAACGCGATGATCCTGTCGATCCTGTTCAAGTCCGGCCCGGAAGACGCCAAGCTGATCATGATCGACCCGAAAATGCTCGAGCTGTCGATCTATGAAGGCATTCCGCACCTGCTGTGCCCGGTGGTGACCGACATGAAGGACGCCGCCAACGCCCTGCGCTGGAGCGTTGCCGAGATGGAGCGCCGCTACAAGCTGATGGCAAAGATGGGCGTGCGTAACCTGTCGGGCTTCAATGCCAAGGTCAAGGAGGCCGAAGAGGCCGGTACGCCGTTGAGCGACCCGCTGTACCACCGCGAGAACATCCACGACGAAGCGCCGCTGCTGCACAAGCTGCCGACCATCGTGGTGGTGGTGGACGAATTCGCCGACATGATGATGATCGTCGGCAAAAAGGTCGAAGAACTGATCGCCCGGATCGCCCAGAAGGCCCGTGCCGCTGGTATCCACCTGATTCTCGCGACGCAGCGGCCGTCGGTGGACGTGATCACCGGCCTGATCAAGGCCAACATTCCGACCCGCATGGCGTTCCAGGTGTCGAGCAAGATCGACTCGCGGACCATCATCGACCAGGGTGGCGCCGAGCAGTTGCTGGGCCACGGTGACATGCTCTACATGCCGCCGGGCACCAGCCTGCCGATTCGTGTGCACGGTGCGTTCGTGTCCGACGATGAAGTGCACCGGGTCGTTGAAGCCTGGAAACTGCGTGGCGCCCCTGAATACAACGACGACATCCTCAATGGTGTCGAGGAGGCCGGCAGCGGCTTTGAGGGCAGCAGCGGTGGTGGCGATGACGATGCCGAAACCGATGCGCTCTATGACGAAGCGGTGCAGTTTGTCCTGGAAAGCCGCCGGGCCTCGATTTCCGCCGTTCAGCGCAAGCTCAAGATCGGCTACAACCGTGCCGCACGCATGATCGAGGCCATGGAAATGGCCGGGGTCGTGACGGCGATGAACACCAACGGCTCGCGCGAAGTACTGGCGCCGGGCCCGATGCGCGATTAATGACCTGAGCGGCCTGGCGACACGCCGCTCGACCTCCCACGACTTCAAGAGGACTCCCATGCGCCTGATTCGCATGTTGCTGTTGCCCGTACTGGCCCTGACCACCTTGTCGGCCCATGCCGATGAAAAGGACGTGGCCCGCCTGACCCAGTTGCTGGAACGTTCCCAGACCCTGACCGCTCGCTTCTCCCAACTGACCCTCGACGGCAGTGGTACCCAGTTGCAGGAAACCGCCGGTGAGATGGCCTTGCAGCGTCCGGGCCTGTTCTATTGGCACACCGATGCACCGGCTGAACAACTGATGGTTTCCGATGGCAAGAAAGTCTCGCTGTGGGACCCGGACCTGGAACAGGTCACCATCAAGACCCTGGATCAGCGCCTGACCCAGACGCCGGCGTTGCTGCTCTCCGGCGATGTTTCCAAGATCAGCCAGAGTTTCGACATCAGCTCCAAAGAGGCCGGTGGCGTGATTGACTTCACCCTCAAGCCCAAGACCCGGGACAGCCTGTTCGACAGCCTGCGCCTGTCCTTTCGCAACGGTCTGGTCAACGACATGCAACTGATCGACAGTGTCGGTCAGCGCACCAATATCCTGTTCACCGGGGTCAAGGCCAACGAGCCGATCGCTGCGTCCAAGTTCAAGTTCGACATCCCCAAGGGTGCGGACGTGATCCAGGAGTAAACCCAAGCCCCCTGTGGGAGCGAGCTTGCTCGCGATAGCTGCATCACATTCAACATCTCCGTTGATTGACACACCGCTATCGCGAGCAAGCTCGCTCCCACAGGGGAACTGTGTTGTTCGTTGTTTAACTGATCGGCAACAGGACCCAGCGGAGGTTTTGTAGTAATCATGGACCTGTTTCGAAGCGCCCCGATTGCCCAGCCATTGGCCGCCCGCCTGCGCGCGACCAACCTGGATGAGTACGTCGGCCAGGAGCATGTGCTCGCTCGCGGCAAGCCTCTGCGCGAAGCGCTGGAGCAGGGCGCGCTGCATTCGATGATTTTCTGGGGCCCGCCGGGCGTGGGCAAGACCACCCTGGCGCGGCTGTTGGCCGAAGTCTCGGATGCCCATTTCGAGACGGTTTCGGCAGTGCTGGCCGGGGTCAAGGAAATCCGCCAGGCGGTGGAAGTCGCCAAGCAACAGGCCGGGCAATACGGCAAGCGCACCATCCTGTTTGTCGATGAAGTGCACCGTTTCAACAAGTCGCAGCAGGACGCGTTCCTGCCCTACGTCGAAGACGGGACGCTGATCTTCATTGGCGCGACCACCGAAAACCCTTCGTTCGAACTCAATAACGCCTTGCTGTCCCGGGCGCGGGTCTATGTGCTCAAGAGCCTCGACGAGGCGGCGATGCGCAAGTTGGTGCACCGGGCGCTGACCGAGGAACGCGGCCTGGGCAAACGCCAGTTGAGCCTCAGCGACGAAGGCTTCCAGATCCTGTTTTCGGCCGCCGATGGCGATGGCCGGCGCTTGCTCAACCTGCTGGAAAACGCCTCGGACCTGGCCGAAGACAACAGCGAGATTGGCGTCGAACTGCTGCAAAGCCTGTTGGGCGATACCCGTAGACGCTTCGACAAGGGCGGTGAGGCGTTCTACGACCAGATTTCGGCGCTGCACAAATCCATCCGTGGCTCCAACCCCGACGCGGCCTTGTACTGGTTTGCGCGCATGATCGACGGCGGCTGCGATCCGCTGTACCTGGCGCGTCGAGTGGTACGCATGGCCAGCGAAGACATCGGCAATGCCGATCCCCGCGCCCTGAGCCTGTGCCTGGCCGCCTGGGATGTGCAGGAGCGCCTCGGCAGCCCGGAAGGCGAACTCGCCGTGGCCCAGGCCATCACCTACCTGGCTTGCGCGCCAAAGAGCAATGCGGTGTACATGGGCTTCAAGGCCGCGATGCGCAGCGCCACCGAGCATGGCTCCCTGGAAGTGCCGCTGCACCTGCGCAACGCGCCGACCAAACTGATGAAGCAATTGGGCTATGGCGATGAATACCGTTACGCTCACGACGAACCGGACGCCTATGCCGCCGGTGAAGACTATTTTCCCGAAGAACTCGAACCCCAGCCGTTCTATCAGCCGGTGCCCCGTGGCCTTGAACTGAAGATCGGCGAGAAACTCAATCATTTGGCACAACTGGACCGTCTGAGTCCAAGGCAGCGGAGAAAACCTTGATCCCCTTGATCCTCGCAGTCTCTGCTGGTGGCGTTGCCGGCACGTTGTTGCGCTTTGCGACTGGCAATTGGGTCAACGCAAATTGGCCGCGGCACTTCTATACCGCCACGCTGGCCGTTAATATCGTGGGCTGTCTGCTGATCGGCGTTCTATACGGTCTGTTTTTGATTCGCCCCGAGGTGCCCATCGAGGTGCGCGCGGGGCTGTTGGTCGGCTTTCTTGGCGGCCTGACGACTTTTTCATCCTTTTCACTGGATACGGTGCGCCTGCTGGAAAGCGGGCAGGTGCCGCTGGCCCTGGGCTACGCGGCCATCAGCGTATTCGGCGGGCTGCTCGCCACCTGGGCTGGCCTGTCCCTGACCAAACTTTGATAACGAGAGACCGACATGCTCGATTCCAAACTGTTACGTAGCAACCTTCAGGACGTAGCGGACCGCCTGGCATCCCGTGGCTTCGCCCTGGACGTCGCGCGCATCGAAGCGCTGGAAGAACAGCGCAAGACCGTCCAGACCCGCACCGAAGCCCTGCAGGCTGAACGTAACGCGCGCTCCAAATCCATCGGTCAGGCCAAGCAGCGCGGCGAAGACATCGCACCGCTGATGGCCGATGTCGAGCGCATGGCGGGTGAGTTGAGTGCCGGCAAGGTCGAGCTGGACGCGATCCAGACCGAACTGGATTCGATCCTGCTGGGTATCCCCAACCTGCCGCATGAATCGGTCCCGGTCGGTGAAGATGAAGACGGCAACGTCGAAGTGCGCCGTTGGGGCACGCCCAAAGTCTTCGATTTCCCGGTGCAGGATCACGTCGCCCTGGGCGAGAAGTTCGGCTGGCTCGATTTCGAAACCGCCGCCAAGCTGTCGGGCGCCCGTTTTGCCTTGTTGCGCGGGCCGATTGCCCGTCTGCATCGCGCCCTGGCGCAGTTCATGATCAACCTGCACGTCACCGAGCACGGCTACGAAGAAGCCTACACGCCTTACCTGGTTCAGGCGCCAGCCTTGCAGGGCACTGGCCAGTTGCCGAAGTTCGAGGAAGACCTGTTCAAGATCAGCCGCGAAGGCGAGGCCGACCTGTACCTGATCCCTACCGCCGAAGTGTCGCTGACCAACATCGTCGCTGGCGAGATCGTCGACGCCAAGCAACTGCCCATCAAGTTCGTCGCCCACACACCGTGTTTCCGCAGTGAAGCCGGGGCATCGGGCCGTGATACCCGGGGCATGATCCGTCAGCATCAGTTCGACAAGGTCGAGATGGTGCAGATCGTCGAGCCCTCGGTGTCCATGCAAGCGCTGGAAAGCCTGACCGCCAACGCCGAGAAAGTCTTGCAACTGCTGGAGCTGCCATATCGCACCCTGGCGCTGTGCACCGGCGACATGGGCTTCAGTGCGGTGAAGACTTACGACCTGGAAGTCTGGATCCCGAGCCAGGACAAGTATCGCGAGATTTCTTCGTGCTCCAACTGTGGCGATTTCCAGGCCCGCCGCATGCAGGCGCGTTTCCGCAACCCGGAAACCGGCAAGCCGGAGCTGGTCCACACCCTCAATGGCTCCGGCCTGGCCGTGGGCCGCACCCTGGTGGCGGTACTGGAAAACTACCAGCAGGCCGACGGTTCGATCCGTGTGCCCGAGGTGTTGAAGCCCTACATGGGCGGCATCGAGGTCATCGGCTAAATGGACTATTTGCCACTGTTCCACAACCTGCGCGGCAGCCGCGTGCTGGTGGTCGGCGGCGGCGAGATTGCCTTGCGCAAGTCTCGCCTGCTGGCCGATGCCGGCGCGTTGTTGCGGGTGGTCGCACCCGATATCGAACCGCAGTTGCGGGAACTGGTCAGTGGCAGCGGCGGTGAATGCATCCTGCGTGGCTACGTGGAAGCGGACCTGGACGGCTGTGGCCTGATCATCGCCGCCACCGACGACGAATCGCTCAACGCCCAGGTGTCGGCCGACGCCCACAAGCGTTGCGTGCCGGTCAACGTGGTGGACGCACCGGCCCTGTGCAGCGTGATCTTCCCGGCGATTGTCGACCGCTCGCCGCTGGTGATCGCGGTGTCCAGCGGCGGCGATGCGCCGGTGCTGGCGCGGTTGATCCGAGCCAAGCTGGAAACCTGGATTCCTTCGACCTATGGGCAACTGGCCGGGCTGGCGGCGCGTTTTCGCAGCCAGGTCAAAGGGCTGTTCCCGGATGTGCAGCAACGCCGGGCGTTCTGGGAAGAGGTGTTCCAGGGGCCGATCGCTGATCGACAGTTGGCCGGGCAGGGCGCCGAGGCCGAGCGCCTGTTGCGTGAAAAGATTGCAGGCCAGGCGCCGAATGCACCGGGTGAAGTCTATCTGGTGGGCGCTGGCCCTGGTGATCCGGACCTGCTGACCTTCCGTGCCTTGCGTCTGATGCAGCAGGCGGACGTGGTGCTTTACGACCGTCTGGTGGCTCCGGCGATCCTTGAGCTGTGCCGGCGTGACGCCGAGCGGATCTACGTCGGCAAGCGTCGCTCAGAGCACGCGGTGCCCCAGGAGCAGATCAACCAGCAATTGGTCGATCTGGCCCGGCAAGGCAAACGTGTGGTGCGATTGAAGGGCGGTGATCCGTTCATCTTTGGCCGTGGCGGTGAAGAAATCGAAGAACTGGCGGCCCATGGCATCCCGTTCCAGGTGGTTCCGGGCATCACCGCCGCCAGCGGCTGCGCGGCCTACGCCGGGATCCCGCTGACCCATCGCGATTATGCCCAGTCGGTGCGATTCATCACCGGTCATCTGAAGGACGGCACCAGTGACTTGCCGTGGGCGGACTTGGTGTCGCCGGCGCAGACGTTGGTGTTCTACATGGGGTTGGTGGGGCTGCCGATCATCTGCGACGAGTTGATCAAGCACGGTCGCGCGGCGGACACACCGGCGGCGCTGATCCAGCAAGGCACCACCTCCAACCAGAGGGTGTTCACCGGCACCCTGGCAGATTTGCCGAAAATGGTGGCCGAGCATGAGGTTCATGCACCGACCCTGGTGATCGTTGGGGAAGTGGTGCAACTGCGCGAGAAACTGGCGTGGTTTGAAGGGGCTCAGGGGCAGGTCTAGACAGACCGTGTCGCTCCAATCGCGAGCAGGCTCGCTCCCACCGTGATCGTGTACAACCGCAGATTCATGGTTGAACAACGATCACATATGGGAGCGAGCCTGCTCGCGATTGGCCTTCAGAATCAACAAAGATCCTGGATCAGTTCTCAACCCCCCGCCAAATCCCTTTCCCACTCAACCGCTCCCGATCATGGGCAACCCTGAAGTCCTGCTCCGGCCCCTTGGGCACGATTCCGTTGGGGTTGATGGTCTTGTGGCTGCCGTAGTAATGGCGCTGGATATGGGTGAAGTCCACAGTCTCGGCAATCCCCGGCCACTGGTACAACTCCCGCAACCAGTTCGACAGGTTCGGATAATCCGCAATGCGCCGCAGGTTGCATTTGAAATGGCCGAAATACACTGCGTCAAAGCGGATGATGGTGGTGAACAGGCGGATATCGGCTTCGGTCAGGTATTCACCGGCCAGGTAGCGTCGGGTTTGCAGCAATGCTTCCAAGCGGTCCAGCTCAGCGAACAAACCATCGAACGCTTCTTCGTAGGCCGCCTGAGTGGTGGCGAACCCGGCGCGGTACACGCCATTGTTCACAGCCGGGTAAATGCGTTCGTTCAATGCATCGATATCGTTGCGCAGGTGCTCAGGGTAGAGGTCCAGGTCGTTTCCGGTCAAGCCGTCGAAGGCGCTGTTGAACATGCGGATGATTTCCGCTGATTCGTTGTTGACGATGCGTTGTTGCCGTTTGTCCCACAGCGCTGGCACGGTGACGCGACCGGTGTAGTGCGGCGTATCGGCGGTGTAGCGCTGGTGCAGGAAATCCAGGTGATCGAGTTTGTCGCCAGTGGAGCCCTGACGCTTGTCGAAGGTCCAGCCGTTTTCCAGCATCAGGTAGCTGACCACCGAGACATCGATCAGGTCTTGCAGGCCTTTGAGGTTGCGATAGATCAGCGTCCGGTGGGCCCAGGGGCAGGCCAGGGATACATACAAATGGTAGCGCCCGGACTCGGCGGCAAATCCGCTGTCGCCCGTGGGGCCGGCGCTGCCGTCGGCGGTGATCCAATGGCGGCGTTGCGCCTGTTCACGCTGGAAGGTGCCGTCCTTGCTTTCATACCACTGGTCCTGCCAGCGACCTTCGACTAACAAACCCATCTCGATCTCCTCTACCAATAAACGTTGGAGAGGAGTCTATTCCCATAGGTTCGAACAAAAAGCGCAAAGGTTGGGCGTTGATGATCGGTTAAATCGATCGATCCCGCGCGGCCCAGTATTGGCGGGCTTGCTCTAACGCGTCTTCCCGAGCCAGACCCAGGCCGCGCAAGGCCAGGGCCATGGTGGCGATCAGCGCCAGTTGCGGGTAGCTGTCTTCAACATCGCCTCGCCAGATGGCTTTGAGGTGCTCAGGGTCGAGGCTTTGCGGTTTGACGTGGCGCTGTTCGGCCAGTCGCGGCCATTCCTCATCCCAGCTCACACCGTCGCGGGTGCCATACAGGTGGCTGTCGGCGTCCGGGTTGATCTCGATCTCGCCACCGTCGCCCTTGATCACGATGGTGGTGTCTCCCAGCAAACCGCTGGCATCGCGGTGGACCGCCTGGTAGCCCGGATGGAAAATGCTTTGCAGCCCGCAACGGGCGCCCAGGGGGTTGAGGATCCGCGCCAGGGAATGGATCGGTGAACGCAAGCCCAGGGTGTTGCGCAGGTCAATCATCCGTTGCATCTGCGGTGCCCAGTCCACCAATGGCATGAAGGCCAGGCCACCGTCGTCCAGCGCTGCGCCAACCTGCTGCCAGTCGCGGCACAGGGGGATGTTCAGGAAGCCAAGCAGTTGTTCGGTGTAGAGCCGGCCCGCCGTATGCGCGCCGCCGCCATGCATGAAAATCCGCACACCGTTCTGCCCGAGGCATTTGGCCGCCAGCAGGTACCACGGTAAATGACGCTTCTTGCCGGCGTAGGTCGGCCAGTCCAGATCCACCGCCAACGCTGGGGTCTGCAGGCGCTCACGCAAGGCTTGGGTGAAACCGGTCATTTCTTCGGCGCTTTCTTCCTTGTGCCGCAATAGCATCAGGAAGGCGCCGAGCTGGGTGTCCTCGACTTGCTCGTCCAGCACCATGCCCATGGCTTGCCGCGCTTCTTCGCGGGTCAGGTCACGGGCGCCGCGCTTGCCTTTGCCGAGGATGCGCACGAATTGGGCGAACGGATGTTCGGCCGGGGTCTCAAGGGTCAGCGATGGGAAGTCGGTCATAAGCAGTTCGTCGGTTTGGGCAGGCCCGCCAGCTTGGCGGCGAGTTTGGCGGGGGTGCCTTTGAACAATCGGTTCAGGTGCAGGCTGTTGCCCTTGTCGGCGCCCAGTTTCAGCGCCGTGTACTTGATCAGCGGCCGGGTCGCGGGGGAGAGCTGGAATTCGTTGTAGAAGCCGCGCAGCAGTTCGAGGACTTCCCAGTGTTCAGGGCCCAACTGGATGTCTTCGGCGGCCGCCAGGGCTGTGGCGACTTCGGCCGACCAGTCATTGAGATCGGCCAGGTAGCCGTCCTTGTCCAGCGCAATGGCGCGTTGGCCCACGTTCAGCACGTTCATAACCAGGTGTTGACCTTGTCATGGTGGACCGACAGCGCGACGAACGCCGGGTAGTCGATGGCCTCGGCCCATTGCGGAATGTCCAGGGCCCGGGCTTGTGCGTCTTCGCCAAGCACGAAAAGCTTCAGGCCTCTGCGCTGCAGTTCTGCAAACGGCACCGCGGCGGCTCCCAAGGCGTATGTCGCGTCGCCGCACAGCAGCAGTGCGTCCTGCTCGCCCAGTACCCGCAGGCAACTGGCGAAGCGGCTATCGCCGAAGGGGGAATGAGACAACACATGCAAAGTCGACATCAGAGGGTGATCACCTGGTCATAACGATCAATGAGCGCGGCGATCTGCGGCGCGCTGAGTATTTTCAGCTCGTCCAGCGCCAGGGCAGCGGTTGCGACGCCACGTTCGGCGGCACTGTCGGCGCAGACGTAGAGGTCCTCGACGCCAAACATGGGCAACGCCTGCAAGTTCGCGCTCAGGTCCTTTTGCTGGAGCGCCTTGGCGTTCTGGCCGTTGGCGAGCTGAAAGACGCCGTCGTCGAGGAACAGCAGGCCGATGGGCAGGTCGAACGCGCCGCCGGCCAGCACGATGTCCAGCGCTTCCCGGGCCCCGGGGCCCGACCAGGGAGCCTGGCGGCTGATGAGTAACAAGGATTTGGCCATTACGCGCCTCCAAAACAGATCAAGCGGTCGGCGTCCTGGATCGCATCATGCAACTGGCCCAGGCCGGACAAGGCCCAGGGCGCACTGACGCTGACCGCCGAACGCTGGTAGCGCTGGGCCTCTTCATCGTTCAGCACGCCACGGCGCAACGCCGCTGCGATGCAAACCACGCCGTCGAGCTGGTTGTCGCTGACAAAGGCGCGCCACTGTCGGGGCAGATCTTGTTCATCCTGGGGCGTTACGAGGCTGTCGGCAGCGTTATAGACGCCATCCTGATAGAAGAACAGCCGCACGATTTCATGCCCACCGGCCAGCGCGGCCTGGGCAAACAACAGGGCGCGGCGCGAGGAGGGCGCATGGGCGGCGGAAAACAACGCGATGGCAAACTTCATGACAGACCCGATCAGCAAAACTGCGGCCATGATAAAGCTTTATGGACGGGGGGGCGATTGCCAGGAAAGGGGCGAGCGCCACAGGAAGTACTCAGCCTTGGTTTTTGAGACCATTCAACTCGCAATATTCCGCCCACTCCATCCCCGCCATCTGCGCCACCTCCTTGTGGACTTCCATGCGCTGGTTTTCATAGTCCTGGGGCGAGGTGGCGGTCAGTTGCAGGGTCAGTTCCCAAGCGAACAGGCCCTGATGCTCAGCCTCGGCTTCGAATGCTTCATGCAAGCGCTCGGCGCGATATTGCGCGGCGGTCTCGCCCTTGGCCTGGGCCAACAGCGGGTTGAGGTTGTCCAGCTCGACGCGCAGCTCGGGGCGTTCATCGAGAAATTTGTCCAGCGCTCGTTCATGTTGCTGTTCGGTTGCCGCCATGGTCACTCCTTGGGTGCCGGGGGTTGTTTCTTGCTGGCCTTGGCCGCAGCGGCCAGGCATTCGAGGGCGAACTGTTCGGTGTAGGTCATCTGTATCGGCGTGGTTTCGCCCTTGACGGTGCGTTCGCCGTCGAGGATGTAGCGAATCCGCTTGTCGGTGACACCGATTCGCTTGGCGATCCAGGCCGGGGTCTGGCCGATCTGGCTGATCAGTTTGTCAGCGTATTCGGTGCTGGGTTTGTAGAACTCGGCATTGGGTGTCATGGGCTGTTCCGCGCGGGCAAGTGGCAATGGCGCGACAGGTTGCGCGAATCATCGCCCGGTGTCGCGTATAAATTTCAGTAAAGCAGCATGAAGGCCCAGGCCGCAGTGCTACAGTCAGTTTTTTTTCTCTATGAGTGAACGCAATGCGAATGCTGATGGTGGCCGTGGCCGCAACGTTGCTGGTTGGCTGCGCGGGTTCGGCGATGAACCAGGCCCGTACTCAAGCACCCTATAAGACATTGACTTCGGACAAGCCGCAGCAGGTGGTGGCCGAGTGTGTGCAGTTTTCCTGGCAGGACGAAGCTGCGTTTGGCGTCGATGCCGGTGCCTATCTGCAACCCGGCAAGACGGGTGGCATGACCGTGTACACCCGCTCGGCCGAGTCGTTTGTGGATCTGCAAACCAGCGCTTCCGGCACGGCGCTGAACTACTACGCCCGGCATGACGACTTTGTTGCCAAGCGTCGGTTGGCGGCGTTGGCGACTTGTCTGTAGACCACTTGCACTGCTATCGCGAGCAGGCTCGCTCCCACAGGTTTTTGTGTCGTTTGCAGATACTGTGAACACCCGCAACCCCATGTGGGAGCGAGCCTGCTCGCGATGAGGCCGGCACAGCCCACATCACCGCAGCTGACCCACCGCTATCGCGAGTAAGTCCACAAGAGCCTGTATTTCACTCGGTCTGGCTCAGGCGCTTCTGGAAGAAGAAGCGCTGGTGGCCCGGCGGGTAATCGTCGATCTGGCCGATTTCCGTGAAGCCCAGTTGCCTGTAGAACGCGGGCGCCTGGAAGTCGAAGGTGTCCAGCCACATGCCCACGCAGTTTTTCTCTCGGGCAAAGTCTTCGGCCATCTGCATCAACGTCGAACCAGTGCCCTGGCCACGGGCCTGTTCCGGCACCACCAGCAACTCGATATAAAACCATTGAAAGAACACTCGACCGTAGAGCCCGCCCACGGTTTCGCCGCTGTGTTCGTCGCGCACCAGCCAGGCGACCAACTCAGGCACCGTCCCGCCGGTCTTGGCCGTGTTGTAGGCGCGCAGCGGGACGAGGATCGCCTCGCGGTCTTCTGCGGTGGGGGTGTCCGTACGTTCGATTCGTAGCGTCATCGGCAATGTCCTTGTGCGGTGGGGGATGAGCCGCACGAGCCTATCCCAAACCTGGCTTTTGCGTCACCCAAGCGACGGCGAACAGGCGTACTACGCAAACCGGGCCATACTGCCTAGTGTTTTGACGCGATCCGCGACAGGGAATGATCGCCAGGTTGTTAATCTGTTGTCGGGATCCAACACGTTTTGAAGAGGAACGTCATGAACACCGCATTGCTGATCATCGATGTCCAGAGCGCGCTGTGCAGCGGCCAAGAGGAGTGTTTCGACAGCCCACGCATGATCCGGACAATCAACGAGCTCAGCGCCAGGGCCAGGGCCGTCGGCTTGCCGGTGATCCTGATCCAGCACGAAGAGCTGGAGGGGGCGCTGACTTATGGTTCCAGCGCCTGGCAACTGGCCGACGGCCTGTTGACCGCACCGGATGACTTGCGAGTACGCAAGACCACGCCGGACGCCTTCTACCAGACCGATCTGCTGTCGCTGCTGCAAGCGCGGATGATTGATCGCGTGGTGATCTGCGGGTTGCAAACCGACTATTGCGTCAACGCCACCGTACGTCAGGCCCATGCCCTGGGTTACGACGTGGTGCTGGCCGCGGACGCCCATTCCACCGTGGACAACGGCAGCATGGCGGCCGAGCAGATCATTGCCAACCACAACAACCGGCTGGGACGCCTGAGCAGCGCGGTGTCGCGGATCGATGTGCTGCCGGCGGGGGAAATCCGTCTCTGACCGCGACACCCAAACCTGTGGCGAGGGAAACCGGACGATGGCATCGGATGCGTTGATCAGCGCCGCAGCACGAGCACTGGCGGCGGGGGATCCGGTGGCCGCGCTCAATCGCGTTTCCCTGCGTGACGATGCGCCGGCCTTGGCGCTTCGCGGCATTGCCATGGCGCAGTTGGGCGAGCTGGAGCGGGCCAGGGTGCTGATGCGGCGGGCGGCTCGGGCCTTCGGGCCCCGGGAGGCCGTGGCACAGGCGCGGTGCGTGGTGGCCGAAGGGGAGATCGCCCTGGCGTCCCGTGATCTGGCTTGGCCGGTGAAGCGCCTGGAGGCTGCGCGGGCGGTGCTTGAACGCCAGGGCGACCGGACGAACGTCGCCCACGCACGCTCAATCGAAATCCGCCGCTTACTGCTGCTAGGCCATCTCGACGAGGCCGAGGCGAGGCTGGTTGACCTTGACCCGGGCTGTCTTCCACCGCCGTCCAGAGCCGCTTGCGAACTGGTGGTGGCGGGCATCGCCATGCGGCGGTTACGAACGAAAACCGCACGGGCGGCACTTGAACGTGCCACCCAGGCTGCGCGACAAGCCGGCATTGGCGCGCTGACTGCCGAAGTCGAAAGCGCCTGGCGCGTCCTGCAGGCTCCGGCGGCGCGTCTGATTGCAGGGGGCGAGGAGCGCTTGCTGACCCTTGAGGAGGTTGAAGCACTCCTGTCCAGCGACGCGTTGGTGGTGGACGCATGTCGCAATGGCGTGAACAGGGCGAGCCTGCGGATCTCTCTTGCCAGGCGCCCGGTGTTGTTCACCCTCGCCAGGCAATTGGCTCAAGCCTGGCCTGCCGATGTGTCCAGGGAAACCCTCGTTGCCCAGGCCTTTGGCTTGAAACTGACGGATGATTCCCATCGCGCCCGACTGCGTGTTGAAGTCGGGCGCTTGCGCGTGGCGCTGCGCCCGCTGGCCGAGGTGACGGCGACCCCGCGTGGGTTTGCCCTGGTGCCGCGCAGGGAGGGCGAAGTGGTGGTGCTGGCGCGTCCTGTAGAAGAGCCCCACGCCGCAGTGCTGGCGTTGCTGGCCGATGGCCAATCCTGGTCCAGTTCCGCCCTGGCGCTGGCCCTGGATGCCAGCCAGCGCACCGTGCAACGGGCCCTCGATACGCTGGCCGCGTCGGGCAAGGTGCAGTCGGTCGGGCGTGGGCGGGCCTGTCGCTGGCTGGCGCCACCGCTGCCCGGATTCACGACGGTATTGTTACTCACCGCGCTGCTGCCCGATGGTTAGGATGCAGTCACACCCCAACGAGGAGGCTTGCAAGATGAAACGTTCAGATGCGCAGATCCTGCGTGAATACGGCCCTTTTCCCGGCGTCGATTGCGTGCATGGTGTCAGTCATGACGGCGAGCTCGTCTGGTTCGCTTCCGGCGACAAGCTGCATGCCCTCGATCCGGCCAGCGGCCAGACGTTGCGTTCGCTGGACGTTCCGGCAAACGCCGGAACGGCTTTTGACGGTGAACACCTGTTCCAGATCGCCGGAGACACCATTCGCAAGATCGACCCGCGCAACGGCCAGGTACTGGCGACCATTGCGGCGCCCAATAGTGGTGATGATTCAGGACTGGCCTGGGCCGAAGGATCACTCTGGGTCGGCCAGTACAAGGCGCGCAAAATCCTCCAGATCGATCCCTCCACTGGCAAGATCCTGCGCACCCTCGAATCCAACCGCTTCGTCACGGGCGTGACCTGGGTCGACGGCGAACTCTGGCACGGCACCTGGGAAAACGATGAAAGCGATCTGCGGCGCATCGACCCGCAAACCGCAGAAGTGCTGGAAAGCGTGACCATGCCGCCGGGGATTGGCGTGTCGGGGCTTGAGTCAGACGGCGGCGAGCGGTTCTTTTGCGGCGGTGGCAATAGCGCGAAGGTGAGGGCGGTGCGTCGGCCGGCCTGAAGCGTGTGTGGGAGCAGCTTTTGCTCCCACACAGCGACGATGGATGCTGATGTGTTTCAGCTGCGTCCAGCGGCTTCGGCAACCGGCGCTTTGATGCGCTCGACCTTGCGATAAGTCAGCAACACGATGCCGGTGACCACAATCGCGCCGCCAATCACCTGGCCCGGGTTGAGCATCTGGTCCAGCACCAGCCAGCCTATCAGCAGGGTCGCCAGCGGTTCGATGTTCATCACCGGGGCGTTGCGCGGCATGTCCAGGCGGGGCACGGAAATGAATAGCACGATAAACCCGGTGCCATAGAGCACCACCAGGGTCGCCAGGGCAAACCAGCCGGTGCTGCTGGCCGGCAGGTCGAAGCCACCGGGAAGGGCGCCGGTCAGGCCGGCGAGGTTGACGCTGCTGAACACGATGAAAATGGTCAGCAGGCTGCGGACCGAACCGCGCACCTGGGACAGTTTGTGATCGGTGATCCATAGCGCGCAGGCGAACACGCAGGCGGCACAGAAGGCCAGGCCCACGCCGAGCAACCATTGCGGGCCGACGCTTTCTTGCGACGACAGCCGGGCCGGTACTTCCAGCACGAACACCAGGCCAACCAGAATCATGCCCATCAACGCGGCAGTGCGCGCGGTCGGACGTGGCCCGCCGAGTGCCCAGGTCAGCAACGCCAAGAGGATCGGAAAGACATTGCCCACCAACAGCGCCAGGGCGACCGGCACCCGAGCCACGGCGGAATACAGGCACAGACTCTGGGCGGCAATCAACAGCCCCAGAGCCAATTGCCAGCGCCAGACCCCCTGCGGCAGGCGCAGGTTCTGGCGTTGCCAGAGCACCATTGCGGCCAGCACCAGCAAGGTGCCGCCCGAGCGCAGCAGGATCGCCAGCAAGACCCCGGCACCGTCATCAAATGCTGCCCTGGCAGCGACATGGTTGCCGGCGAAGGCACATCCCATGCACAGCAGAACCAGCACGGCGAGGTGCCGAGGGAGCGGAGTGGGGGTGTCAGGTACAGCCGTGGAGCGGGTCATGGCAGGGGGTCTCAAAGGGAGGCCGCCGAAGCAAGACGCTTCGGAACGGCTAATATAGTTATGGGTTGTCGTACAACATCAAAAGGGATTTGTACCGTATAGCGTTGCAAGAGACAAGTGCCCTATTTTGGCGCAAGGCTGTTCATTCAAGCGCCTACGCGGTGTGGCGTCAGCTGCGCGCGCGCCACGATGAATCACAAAGCCCCCTCGGTTTGCTGTACAACAATGGAACCGAGGCCGGCAGCCCATGCGTTGTTGCGTCACTGACCCTCGATAATCCCTTTGTGCGGAGCAACCCATGCGCCTGGCTGATTTCATCCTCGACAATATCGAGCCGATTCTTCAGGCGTGGGAAGACTTCGCCAAAACCATCACACCCGCCTCCCATGGCATGGATTCGGTGGCTCTGCGCGATCACGCCGAGCAGATGCTGCGCACCATTGCCGCTGACCTGCGCACTTCGCAAACCGTCAAGGAGCAGATCGCCAAGTCCCAGGGCGATGCGCCGGCGGCAGAGGCTGAAACTGCAGCCGAAACCCATGCGGTCATTCGCCAGTCCTCGGGGTTTACGGTGGAGCAGATGGTTTCGGAATACCGGGCGCTGCGCACCAGCGTGCTGATGCTCTGGATGCCGCAGACCCAACTGGACCACGAGCAAGTGGTGTCCGACGTGATCCGCTTCAACGAGGCCGTAGACCAGGCCCTGGCGGAGTCCGTGGTCAGCTATTCGGGCGCCGTCGATGCGGGCCGCAATATCTTCCTCGGGATCCTGGGGCATGACTTGCGCAGCCCCCTGGGCGCGATCCTGCTGAGTTCCGAAGTGCTGCTGCGGGCAGGCGACTTGCCCGCCAAAGCCACCAAGATCTCTTCGCGCATCTACACCAGCGTCAAACGGGCCAACAAGATTGTCGGCGATCTGCTGGACTTTACCCGTACCCAACTGGGGGCGGGCATTCCGGTGCAGCGCTTCAACGGTGACCTGGTAGCGGCCTGCGAGGGCATGGTGGAAGAGGCGCGGGCCTATCATCCGGAAAGCAGAATCATCTTTGAAACGACGGGCGCCCTTGAAGGCCTGTTTGACCAGGCGCGTATGGAGCAAGTGTTCGCCAACCTGATTGGCAATGCCGTCCAGCATGGCAGCGAGGGTGCGCCGATTACTGTTTCGTTGAGTACCGAAGAGGATACGGCGGTGATTGCCATCAACAACCAGGGCAAGCTTATCGAGAAGGACGCCATTGCCAGCATCTTCAACCCGATGGTCCGGCAATTGCGCAGCGGTGACATGCAGTATGGCTCTGCGGCTGGGCTCGGGCTGGGCCTGCACATCGCGTCCGCCATCGTATCCGCCCATAAGGGCACTATCGAGGTTCATTCCAAGGCCAGATCGGGCACCACCTTCACCGTACGGATCCCGCTCCACGGCAACTGAATTTTTTCTTGCGCAGGGCAGAGCGCATACTTGTACGATGTCCTATCACGGAGTAAAACTGTCGTCGCCGTCCAATAATAATTAACGGAGACGCACGATGGATGCTTCGCAACCTGCAACGACTGCCCATCAGGGCCGCCGGGTATTCCTGAAAAAATCCTTGGTGGTTTCGGCCGCCGCCGCAACCCTGGGCAACCTGCCCGGGCTGACTCAGGCAGAACCCTTGAGCCAGCGCTACCCTGACCCACTGATCAAGATCCTCGACCCCAGCTTCATGGACCTGCGGCTGTTCAACGCCAGTGTTGAAAAGCTCGCCAGTGGCCTGCGCTGGGCGGAAGGGCCGGTGTGGGTGGGCGACGGTCGTTATTTGCTGGTCAGTGACATTCCCAACAACCGCATCATGCGCTGGGATGAAGTCACCGACAGCCTGTCGGTTTACCGCGAGAACTCCAACTTTTCCAACGGCCTGTGCCGCGATCGCCAAGGGCGCTTGCTGGTCTGCGAAGGCTCCACCACGTCGACTGAAGGCCGGCGCGTCACCCGCACCGAGCACAACGGCACCATCACCGTGCTGGCGGACAGTTTCGAGGGCAAGCCTTTCAACTCGCCCAACGACATCGTGTGCAAGCGCGACGGTTCTGTCTGGTTCACCGATCCACCGTTCCAGACCGGCAACAACTACGAAGGGCATAAAGTCGCCCCTGCCCAGCCCCACGCGGTGTATCGCATCGACGGTGAAACCGGCAAGGTCACGCGAGTGATCGACGACATGGCAGGGCCCAACGGCCTGTGCTTTTCGCCAGACGAGAAGATCCTCTACGTGGTCGAAGGCCGGGCCAAGCCGAACCGCCTGGTGTGGGCGATCACGGTCAAGGACGATGGCACCCTGGGCGAACGGCGCAAGCACATCGAAGGCTTGGATTACGCGGCCATCGATGGGCTCAAATGCGACGAGAGTGGCAACCTCTGGTGCGGGTGGGGCGGGAATGGCGATCCCAAGGCCGACCTGGAAAAGCTCGACGGTGTGCGAGTGTTCAACCCCGAGGGCAAGGCTATCGGCCACATCTCCCTGCCGGAGCGTTGCCCTAACGTCTGCTTCGGCGGACGGGAGGGTAATCGCCTGTTCATGGCCGGCAGCCACTCGTTGTATGCACTGTTTGTGAATACCCGTGGGGCGACGTTTGCGTGAGTGACTGACCTTCAGACCCTGGGTTTGATTGTGGTGAGGGGGCAGTTGTGGGAGCAAGGCTTGCTCCCACAAAAAAACCTCGCCACAGAGTTCTGTTTGGACCAGGGGACCTGGTTATCCGCAACTCCACAATTCCACCGTTGGCTGACTTGCCTTGGGCGGCCCGAGCCAGTGGCTCATCGGCTGGCAAGCCCCGTCGACGCACAACTGGTAATCACCCGCTTCGGGTGTTCGCCCCAGTTTCAGCGGTTGCAGGGGCGGCAACTGGCGCTGATAGTGCCAGCTGCCGTTTTTCAACCGGGCACCGTCCGGAACTTCCATGCCGGCGCCGTTGCCCTTGACCCTGGCTTCGCCCAGAACCAGGCCTTGTTCAGTCACGCGGTAATCTTCCTCCCAGCGGATTTTCTCGATGGTGTGATTCCACGCCAGGGTGAAATCAGTGACAGGAAGCTGGGCCCAGACCGCACCGGCCAGGCCCAGGCACAAACCGATCACGCCAAGGCCCGTCCGGTACGCCGCGAGCGCCACACGTGTTGAAAGATCAGCAGAGCCCCCAACACGAAGCCGATCTCATCGGTCAGCGGCAGCGCCACGACCAGCAAAGCCCCGGCGGCAAAGCACATCAGGCGTTCCCAGATCGGCATTTTCTGTTGCAGGTAGCCGGTGGACGCCATGCCCCACAGCCCGACCGCGAGCATCGTCTTGATCAGCATGTAAGCAGTCATCCATAGGCTGTCGCCCTGGAGCATCAGCGCCGGGTTATAGACCGCCATGAATGGAATGACAAAACCGGCAAGGGCGATGCGCACCGCCCAGAAGCTGATTTTCAGCCCCGTTTCCCTGGCAATGGGCGCAGCGGCGAAGCAGGCCAGCGCGACCGGTGGCGTCAGGTCGGCGAGGATGCCGAAATAGAACACGAACATGTGCGACACGATCAGTGGCACGCCCAGTTCCAGCAGGGCGGGCGCGGCGATCGAACTGGTGATGATGTAATTGGGAATGGTCGGGATGCCCATGCCCAGCACCAGGCAGGTGAGCATGGTCAGGATCAGCGACAGCAGCAGGTTGTCCTTGCCGATGGCCAGGATGTAGCCGGCGAAGGTTGACGCCACACCGGTCAACGACACCACGCCGATGATGATCCCCACCAGGGCGCAGGCAATCCCCACCGGCACCGCATGCCGCGCGCCGTCCACCAGTGCGTGCAGGCAAACCGTCAGGGTTTCCCGTGCGCCTTTGATGAACCAGCAGATCGCCACCAACACTGCGATCACCGCAAATATGACGCCAATGCCTAACTGGAAAAAGCCCACGCACAAGATGCCCAGGGCGATCCAGAAAGCGCAGCGCATTGCAAAGCTCGACACCCGCAAAATGATCGCCGAGCCGAGAATCACGATGGCAGTGAGTGCCAGTCCGACCATGCCGGAAAAGAGCGGCGTGCGACCGGAGAACAGCAGGTAGATCAGCACGGCGAGTGGGATCAGCAGGTACCAGTTCTCTTTGACGGCGCCCAGCGCGCTGGGGCATTGGTCTTTGGGCAAGCCCTTGAGGTTGGAGCGCTTGGCTTCCAGGTGAACCATCCAGAACACCGAGCCGAAGTACAGGCACGCGGGAATCAACGCCGCTTTGGCGATTTCAACAAATGGCACGTTGATGGTCTCGGCCATGATGAACGCCACGGCGCCCATGATCGGCGGCATCAACTGACTGCCCATGCTCGAGGTGGCTTCCACGCCGCCGGCAAACGCGGCCTTGTAGCCGAAGCGTTTCATCAGCGGGATGGTGAATTGCCCTGTGGTCACCACGTTGGCGATGCCCGAACCGGTAATGGTGCCCATCAAGGCAGAGGAGGCAACCGCCACTTTGGCCGGGCCGCCGAGCTTGTGGCCGAACAGGCCCATGGCGAAATCGGTGAACAGCTTGATCATTCCGGCCTTTTCAAGAAAGGAACCGAACAGAATGAACAGGAAAATGTAGGTGGCCGATACGTAGGTGGGCGTGCCATACAGGCCTTCGGTGCCGAAGGATAACTGATTGACGATCTGATCGAAGCCGTAGCCGCGATGGGACAGGTCGCCTGGCAAGTATTCACCGAACAGCCCATAGGCCAGGAACAGCCCGCAAATCAGCGGCAGGGCAATCCCCATCACCCGTCGGGCCGCTTCGAACACCAGCACGATCAAAACGATACCGATGATGAGGTCCGCGGACGTCAGGTCACCGGACCGCTGGATCAGGTCGGCTTCGAACACCCACTGATACGCCGCCGTGGCCACGCCGGCCAGGGACAACAGCCATGCCAGAGGTTGCCAGGGGCGGCTTGCGCCATAGGCGGGGTAACTGAGGAACACCACCCACAACAGGAAACCCACGTGCACGGCACGCAGCACCTGGCTGGAAATGGGGGAGAAGGCGGCGGTGATGATCTGGAATACAGAAAACAGCAGGGCCACGTAGAACAGCGTCTTGGGCCAGTCTCGTGGGTCGGAGGGAAGACCGTGCTGAATTTCACTCATTAACTGAAAGCCTCTTGTCTACATCGAAGGTGCGAACCAGAAGGGTGCAACGGCGATCATCGCCGCTGCACCGGGTCGGTCTACAGCGCGCCGACTTCCTTGTAGTAGCGCTCGGCACCGGGATGCAGCGGGATAGGCAGGTTCTTCGCGGCATTTTCCAGCTTGATGTCCTTGGCCGCCGAATGGGCGTTGCCCAGGCGGGTGAGGTTATCGAACATCAGCTTGGTCATCTGGTAGGCCACCTCGTCCGAGACGTCCGCGCGGGTAACCAGGATGTTGGTGATGGCCACGGTCGGCACGGCTTCGGCCTGGCCGTCGTAGGTATTGGCCGGGATATTTGCGCTCTGGTAGGCCGGGTTGCCGATCTTCGCCACCACGTCTGCCGGGATCGACACGTAGTTGAGCGCCATGGTCGAGGCCAGGTCACGAATGGCCGCCATCCCAAGCCCGGAGGACTGGAGCGTGGCATCCAGTTGACGGTTCTTGATCAGGTCTACCGATTCGGCGAACGGCAGGTACTGGACCTTCATGTCGCTGTAGCTCAACCCTGCGGCCTTGAGGATGGCCCGCGCGTTGAGCTCGGTACCGGATTTGGCCGCCCCCACGGAGATGGATTTACCCTTGAGGTCGGCCAGGGTCTTGATACCCGACTCCTGGCTGGCAACGATCTGGATGTAGTTGGGGTAGGCGCCGGCGATGGCCCGCAGTTTGGTCAGAGGGGCTTTGAAACCGGCATCTTCCACGCCGTTCTTGGCGTCCGCCACCGAGTCGCCCAGCGCCAGCGCCAGCTCACCACGACCGGCCTGCAGCAGGTTGAGGTTTTCCACCGAGGCCTTGGTGGCCTGTACCGACGTCTTGGAGCCTTCGATCCCGTTGCTGTAAATCTGCGACAGGCCGACCCCGATCGGGTAATAAACCCCGCTGGTGCCCCCCGTCAGGATGTTGATGTACACCGGTGCTGCCTGGGCTGTGGTCGTGACCACCAGTGCTGCCGCGGCGGCCAGAAGGGTGAAGCGCTTGTTGACTCGCATGGGAAACTCTCCGTCTTGTTATGGCTTTATGCAGAGTAGTGCCACTGTAGTCGAAACGGACCGGCAGGTGGCGAGTCAATAGCGCATCAAAAGGTGACGGGCGTCGTTTTTTTCAAGCATCTTTGTTAAACGCCGGGCCTGGCGCAGCGCTGCTGCCGCGCACGGTCAACTCGAACGGCAGCACGACATGCCGTTCGGCAAGCGGTGTTTTCTCGATCAGGGCGATCAGCATTTGCACCGCCCGCTGGCCGAAGGTTTCGGCAGGTTGTGAGAGAGTGGTCAGCGGCGGATCACAGTAGGCGGCGAAAGGAATGTCATCAAAACCCACCAGTGAAATGTCCTCGGGCACCCGCAACCCCATTTGCTTGATGCGCTTGAGCGCGCCAATGGCCATCTCGTCGTTTTCACAAAACAGCGCGCTGGGGCGCTCGGCCAGCTCCAGCATCGCGCCGGCCCCGTCGTAACCGGCCTTCAACGTGAAGTCGCCGTGACATATCAGGCCAGGGTCGGCGGCGATACCGGCCTGGTGCAGTGCATCCTGATAACCGGCTACGCGGTCCAGGGTCAGGGGACTGCTTCGGGGCCCTTTGATGATGCCGATGCGCCGGTGGCCGAGCCCGATCAGGTGTTCGGTCATGGCCTGGGCGGCGGCCCGGTTGTCGAGGCTGATGGTCGGGTAGGGGGCGCCTTTGACCACTTCGCAGGCGTTGACCAGCGGCAAGGATTCGGCGCCCGCGGGAAGCGATTCGAAAGGGTTGCTCGCGCGCAACTGGATCACCCCGTCGGCCCGGTGCGCGTAGACGAGGGCGGCAAATTCGCGCTCGATTTCTTCTCGACCCTGGGTGTCGCACAACAGCAGTCGATAACCGGCCGCCTGCGCAGCCTGTTGGGCCCCGCTGATGACCCGGGCGAAAAAGGTGTTGGCGATGGTCGGGACCAGAATCACCAGGTTGCCGGTTCGCCGGGAGCGAAACTGCACGGCCATCAGGTTGGGCCGATAACCGGCCTGTTCCACCGCCGCGTTAACCTTGTCGCGAGTCTGGGGCAGCACCCGTTCGGGAGATTTCAGCGTTCTGGAAACCGTGGCCACCGAAACTCCGGCCAGCCGGGCCACTTCACGGATATTGGACAAAATCACCTCGATTCGGCGCCAGGAATGCCGGCACGGTTGGGGAGCTTACCGCAGGTTGCGCGTCGCACAAATGCTCATGCATGGGCCAACGGGTTTGACATGCCGCAAAACTGAGCCTAGATTTCCGCCATGATGTAACCGGTTACATCGTCATCAGTCCCAGCATAAGAGAGTCGCGATGAATCCTGTAGCAGCCAAAATAAGAATGGGCTTTGTCGGCGGTGGAGAGGGCGCTTTCATCGGCCAGGCCCACCGTCAGGCCGCGGGTCTGGACGGTGGTTTTGAACTGGTGTGCGGTGCGTTCAGCCGTGATGCGCACAACAATCAGCAGACCGGCGCGGCCCTGGGGCTGGCCGCGTCCCGTTGCTACAGCGATTGGCAAGGCATGCTCGACAGCGAAGCGGCGCTGCCGGCCCACTTGCGCATGGAACTGCTGGTCATCGTCACTCCCAATCATCTGCACGCCCCCATCGCCAACCAGGCGCTGAAGGCGGGTTTTCATGTGTTCAGTGAAAAGCCCGCCGCTATGAACCTGCGTGAGTTGCTGGCCCTCAAGCAAGTGCTTCAAAGCAGCGGCCGGCTCTACGGCCTGGCTCACACCTACCTGGGTTATCCGATGGTCTGGCAGGCCCGGGAGATGGTGCGCACCGGCGTGATCGGTGCGGTGCGCAAAGTGCTGGTCGAATACCCCCAGGGCTGGCTCAGTCAGGACGTCGCCGGGCAAGGCAACAAACAGGCCGGCTGGCGCGACGATCCTCAACAGTCAGGGTTGGGTGGTTGCATTGGCGACATCGGCACCCATGCGTTTTCCCTGGCGGAGTTCGTCGCCGACCAACCCATCGAGCAGATATGCGCGGCGTTGGGCACCCACATCCCGGGTCGGCAACTGGACGACGACGCGGCGATGCTGTTGCGCATGGCCGGTGGCGCCAGCGGCGTGCTGATTGCCAGTCAGGTCTGCGCAGGTGAAGAGAACCCGCTGAAAATCCGCCTGTATGGCGATAAGGGTGGCTTGGAATGGCGCCAGGAAGAACCGGCCAGCCTGATCCATCGTCCCCTCGACCAACCCCTGCGAGTCTTGCGGTCCGGTGTGGGCCAGCCCTGGCTGTGTGAGGCCGCCCGCCAGCGGATGCGGCTGCCGGCCGGGCATCCTGAAGGTTATCTGGAAGCCATGGCCAACCTCTATGGCGATTTTGCCCGTGCCATACGGGCCGCCGCGCCAGGGCCAGACGCCCCCGGCGTACCCGGCATCGAAACCGGTCTGCGGGGCATGGCCTTTATCGAAGCGGCCATCGCCAACCATCGCGGCGATACCAAGTGGACCGCACTGGCCTGCACACAATGAATCAGGAGAGCCCCGCCGTGAAACCCATTGCTCAAACACCGACAGGCCTGCGTGGCCCGGGTATTTTCCTGGCGCAGTTCATGTCCGCCGACGCGCCGTTCGACACCCTGGCGAACATCGCTCAATGGGCGGCCGCACAAGGTTATAAGGCCATCCAGCTGCCGACGTCGGGCACGCAATACATCGACCTGGCTCGCGCCGCCGAGAGCCAGGAATACTGCGACGAACTCAAGGCCATTTGCGCCCAGGCCGGTGTCCAGATCAGTGAGTTGTCGACGCACCTGCAAGGCCAGTTGGTGGCGGTGCATCCGGCGTTCGACGCACTGTTCGACGACTTCGCCCCGGCCCATCTGCGCGGTCAGCCCCAGGCGCGGACCGAATGGGCGATAGAGCAATTGAAGCTCGCCGCCCGCGCCAGCCAGCGACTGGGCCTCACCGCCCATGCGACGTTTTCCGGTGCGCTGTTGTGGCCGTACCTGTACCCGTGGCCGCAACGCCCCTCTGGCCTGGTGGAGCAGGGATTCGCCGAACTGGCCCGACGCTGGTTGCCCATTCTGGACTGCTTCGACGCAGCCGGCGTGGACCTGTGCTACGAGATCCATCCGGGTGAAGACCTGCACGACGGCGCCTCGTTCGAGCGCTTTTTGCAGGCCGTCGATCATCACCCTCGGGCAGCGATCCTCTACGACCCCAGCCATCTGCTCCTGCAGCAGATGGACTACCTGGGCTTCATCGATCGCTATCACGAGCGCATCCGCATGTTCCACGTCAAGGACGCCGAGTTCCGGCCCGACGCTCGTTCCGGCGTGTACGGCGGCTATCAGGGCTGGGTTGATCGTCCTGGGCGGTTCCGTTCGCTGGGCGATGGCCAGATCGATTTCAAATCGATCTTCAGCAAACTGACCCAATACGATTTCAGCGGCTGGGCGGTGTTGGAGTGGGAGTGTTGCCTGAAGGACTCGCAACAGGGCGCCGCAGAAGGCGCGGCGTTCATTGAGCGACACATGATCAGCAAGACCCGAAAGGCGTTTGACGATTTTGCCGGGGTAACGGCTGATGAAGATTCCAACCGGCGGTTATTGGGCCTGTTGAGGTAACCGGCCCAACTCAAAACCCTATGGCGAGCAAACTCATTGTGGGAGTAAGGCCGGCCCGCGATGAACGAAAACGCGGTTCAACGGTTGGACCGCGGCGCGGCCATCGCGGGCCAGCCTTGCTCCCACAGCGGCTCGCCACAACAGCGTTCCTGAGCATTTTTCTTCACAAGAACAACAATAAAACGGTGACTGTCATGACCACGATGAACGCACGCTTGAGCGTGATGATGTTTCTGCAGTTCTTTATCTGGGGTGGCTGGTTCGTCACCCTGGGGACCTTTCTGTCCAGCACCCTGGGCGCCAGCGGTGGGCAGATCGGCATGGCGTTCTCCACCCAGTCCTGGGGAGCGATCATTGCCCCCTTCGTGATCGGCCTGATCGCCGACCGCTACTTCAATGCCGAACGCATCCTGGCGGTGCTGCATCTGTTGGGCGCGGTGTTGTTGTATCAGCTGTATGCGGCGGCGGATTTCAGCGTGTTCTACCCGTACGTGCTGGCGTACATGGTGATCTACATGCCGACCCTGGCCCTGGTCAATTCCGTGGCGTTCCGCCAGATGCGCGACCCGGCGCTGGAGTTCTCCCGTATCCGGGTGTGGGGCACGATCGGCTGGATCGTCGCCGGCGTGGTGATCAGCTTTGTGTTTGCCTGGGATTCGCGCGAAGCGATCTCGGCGGGCGGCTTGCGCAATACTTTCCTGATGGCCGGCATCGCCTCGCTGGTCTTGGGACTCTACAGCTTCACGTTGCCGGCCACCGCACCGCTCAAGGCGCAAGCGAGCGCAGGTGGCGTCAAACAGCTGCTGGGCCTGGATGCCTTGGGCCTGTTGAAGGATCGCAGCTACCTGGTGTTCTTCATCGCCTCGATCCTGATCTGCATCCCCCTGGCCTTCTATTACCAGAACGCCAACCCGTTCCTGGCCGAAACCGGCATGACCAACCCCACGGCAAAAATGGCCATCGGGCAAGTCTCCGAAGTGCTGTTCATGTTGCTGTTGCCGCTGTTCATCCAGCGCTTCGGCATCAAGTTGGCGCTGCTGGTAGGCATGCTGGCCTGGGCGCTGCGTTACGTGCTGTTCGCCTACGGCAATAACGGCGACCTGGCGTTCATGCTCTTCACCGGTATCGCCCTGCACGGCATCTGCTATGACTTCTTTTTTGTCTCGGGGCAGATCTACACCGATGCCAAGGCGCCGGAGCGTTTTCGCAGCTCGGCCCAGGGGCTGATTACGTTGGCGACCTATGGCGTGGGCATGCTGATCGGCTTCTGGGTGGCGGGGCAGGTGACCGATCACTATGCCGTGGACGGCGGCCACGAGTGGAAGAGCATCTGGTTGTTCCCAGCCGGTTTTGCGCTGCTGGTGTTCGTCTGCTTCCTGTTTACCTTCAACGGCCGGCAGGCGGTCGTGGCCGCTTCAAAGGCCTGAGGGGCTGGACGTCAGTCATTTATGGCTGACGTCCAGTTTGGTGTAGGTCACTTTCCCGCCTTCGCTGGAAGAACCGACGTTGTCCAGGGTGTAGACGCCGGCCTTGAAGTAAAAGTTGTAGCCATGCCAGGCGCGGTCCAGCTTCACCTGCTTGCCAACGTTGTTGATCAGCACCGTGAGCTTGCCTTGCTTGTCCATTTGCAGGGAGTAGCTGAAGGTTTTGTTCAGTGCCACTTTTGGCACGGTATAGATCACCGGGCTCTTCTTGTCCTTGGGTTTTACCCGATATTCCACATCGATGTTGCCGGTGCCCTTGGCGTAGCGATACACCAGTTTCAACAGCGGCGTAGGGGCATCCTTGGCGTGGATCTGCGCCACGACTACACGGCCCTCGGAAGGGACCTGGTTCACCGCCAAAGTACCTTTGAGGGTATTGACGCCGCTGTTGTAACGCCAGTTGCGCAACTTGCCGTCTTTGGTGGTTTCGCGCAATTCGGAGCGCGGGTAGTCACTTTTACCGGTGTGGGAGCCGGTCACCGGCGCCCAGAAGACAATCCGCTCGCCGGAGCGGTTGAAATACTTGTTCTGCAGCGTCGGCATGGCCTTGGTCGCCACGACTTGCGCCGGGGTCTGCACGGGCAGGGTGATGTTCCAGACAGTCAAATCGATCATGGTCAATGCTCCGACGGAACCGGCCATTACTCATCAGCCGGAATGGGCAAGATTACCTTCCGTGGCACAGTGTCCATGGTATCGACGGGGGCCTGTTTAGCTGCAGAGGCAACTGACGAATGGCTCTGCGCTGAGCCTTGCGGCCGGTTGAGCGCAGTGATGTCAATTTGACGCTGATCGGTTAGAGTACGCGCCGCCCGAGAGATGGATCCCGGGCGTTTTCTCATGGAGTATTCAATGAACCACCTCAGCAAAATTGTCGCCTGCGCACTGGTTGGCCTGGCCTTGGCGGGTTGCACCGGCACCCCGATGAAAACCAAGCAGTACGACAGCAGCCAATACACCGTGGTCGGCCACAGTGAAGCGAAAGCCACCGGCCTGCTGCTGTTCGGCATGATCCCGATCCGCCAGAACAACCGTTTCGTGCGCGCTCAGAATGCCGCGATCCTGGCCAAGGGCGGCGACGCCATGATCAACACCCAAGTGCAGGAAGACTGGTTCTGGGCCTGGGTCCTGACCGGTTACACCACCAAGGTGTCCGGTGATGTGGTCAAGTTGAAAACCGTTCAGTAAGACTCACGCTGTTGTGGGGGAGGGATGTGCAGTGCCGGCTGGCGCGGATCGATCTGATCCAGTCACTGCTAGTCAACAGTACGAGCACTTTCCTCCTCCCGAAGCCCAAGGCTCATGTCATCGCAGCTTTGCGACCAGGCGCTGAGCCATTCGGGCATGGCCGGTGAGTGTTCGGCCAACCCCAGTGCGCGAATAAACTCTCCCGGTGCAATCGTGCCTTGGGCCGAACGGAACAGGCCGCGCATCATCACCACGCCCACCACGCGCCCCTGGCTCAGGAAGCGGTGTTCCATGAAGGTCCACTTCTCGTCCCAGCCCAGCAGGCGGGTGTGCACCTCGAACGCTTCGAACAGCTTCAGCTCCCGGCGGAACTTACCCCACACATCCCCCACGATCGGCACTGCCCTGTTGCGCAAGGCCACTTTGTAGGCGCCGCTGCGCAGCACGTAATCCATACGCCCTACGTCGGCCAGGGTGAAATAGCGGCCGTTGGTGACATGGCGGTTGAGGTCCAGGTCCAACGGCCACACCCGCATGCGCACCACGGTGGTATTCAGGGGGCCGGTCGGCTTGCGCCAGGGACGACGAAACAGCATGAGCAACAGTCGGAACCAGAGATTCATAAATACGCCCGCGAGGGTGGAAAACGCCGCACTTTAGACAGGCGCCGAGGCTTGGGCTAGGTGCGCAAATGACTGTTTTCGTGGAAATCGCACATTTGGGACAGGTCCGGCGGGTTTGAGCTCATCAAGAACCTGAGTTTGCGACGGCTGCGCCGCCGAGCGGGAGCAAGCTCCCTCGCCATAAGGGCACTTTGGATTATCGATCGTTCCCACGCTCCTGCGTAGGAACGTCGCCAGGGACGCTCCGCGTTCCGCTTCTGGAAGGTGACGCAGAGCGTCACGGGATGCATTCCCACGCAGAGCGTGGGAACGATCAAAAACAGCCGTAACCTCAGCCTTTGGCCGCCATCGCAGTCACTTCCACTCGCATTCCTTCAACCGCCAGCGCCGCCACGCCCACTGCGGCGCGTACCGGCCAGGGTTTGGCGAAGAAACGCTGATACACCTCGTTGAAGGCCGCGCGGTCGGCCATGTCGGTGAGGTAGATGGTCAGGTGCAAGACCCGGTCCATGGAGCTGCCGGCGCCTTCCAGGGCTGTCTTGAGCGCCTGCAATGTGCATTCGCTTTGCAAGGTGATGTCACCCAGCTCCAGGCTGCCGTCAGGGCGAGTGGGGATCTGGGTGGAAACCAGCAGGCCGCCGAAGCCGGCGACGTCGGAAGAGATGGAGTCCGCGTCCGGGTCGGGGATGAACGTGATGTCTTGGTTTGCCATGAAAGCCTCTTGTTCAGGAAAGGGTTAAGGGGACGGATCAACTGCGCGCCTCATCCGTTTCGTTTCGATGATGGTCAGGCCAACTGTCGACTGGGTGCGCACGGTCTTCGTTGAACATTTCGGTGAGCAACGCGTTGGCGCGCTGGTAGGCGTCGTGCCTGAACTTGAGGTCGTCTTCCGGCTGGGCGACGATTTCCTCCAGCATCTGCAGATTCAAACGACGGAACTGATCCGCGCGCTCGCGCGCTTCGTAAGCCCCGACGCCCATCTGCACCAGCGCATTTCGGCCCAATGCCAGCGCGCTCTCGAAGGTTTCCCGCTCGGCGGTCTCTACGCCCATCTGCCGCAGGGTGATCAGGTGCCCCATGTCCCGCGCACGGACGATCAGTTTCAACGCGGGGAAGTGCTCCTGGGCCAGTCGGGTCAGCGTCAGGTTGTCCTGCTGGTCGTCAATCGCATTGATCAGCACCACCGCCTGGCCGGCGCCGGCCGCGTGGAGCAGATCGAGGCGAGTGGCGTCGCCGTAGAACACTTTTACGCCGAATTTGCGCAGCGTCTCGATGTTGTCGGGGTCATGGTCCAACACCACCACCTCGACGCCGCAGGACATCAAGAGACGCCCGGCGATCTGTCCGAAGCGGCCGAACCCGGCGATGATCACCCGTGGGTTCTGCTGATCGACGAGGTCGGATTCCTGGCGGTCTTTCTTGGTGGCGGACTCTATTCGATCCAGCAGCAGGATCAGCAAAGGCGTCAGGCACATGGACAGGGCCACCGCCAGCGTCAGGCTCTTGCCCCACTGGTCGGTCAGAATGCCGGCCAGCGTGGCGGCGCCGAACACCACGAAGGCGAACTCGCTGCCCTGGCCGAGCAACACCGCTTGCCATGAGCGTTGGCCGGCAGGGACGTTCAGCAAACGGCTGACGGCCTTGATCACCAGCAATTTGATCAGAATGAAACCCAGGGTCAGGGTCATGACCTTCAGCGGTGCATTGATCAGCGTGCCGAAATCGATCGACATGCCGACACCGATAAAAAACAACCCCAGCAGTAAGCCTTTGAACGGTTCGATGTCGCTTTCCAGGGCATGGCGGTATTCAGAACTGGCCAGCAGCACCCCGGCGAGGAACGCGCCCATGGCCATCGACAAGCCGGCCTCTTCCAGCAGAAACCCGAAGCCGAACACCAGAAACAGCGCCACGGCGCTGAAGATCTCACGTAGACCCGAGCGCGCGGCGAAGCGCAGCAGCGGGCGTGTCACGTAGCGTCCCAACAGCACGACGACGCTGATGGCCACGACGATCTTGATAATCGAAAGCACCAGAGCGGTGCCGGACGGCGTGTCGCCGTGGGCCGCCAACAACGGAATCATGGCAACCAGCGGAATGGCCGCGATGTCCTGGAACAGCAGGACGGCGAAGCTGCTGCGCCCGACGGCGGTCGACGTCAGGTTGCGCTCGTTCATGGCTTGCATGGCGATGGCCGTGGAGGACAGGCTCAGGGTCAGGCCGACCAGCAGCGCGGCCGTCCAATTCAGCCCCAGGGCCGCACAGAACACCGCGATTGCCCCGCCACAGGCGAGCATCTGCAAGGCACCGCCACCGAACACCATCCTGCGCAACGCCCAGAGCCGCTTGGGATCGAGCTCGAGCCCGATGACGAACAGCATCAGGACGACGCCGATTTCGGCGAATTCCAGAATCGCCTTTACGTCAGTAACGAGCTTGAGTCCCCACGGGCCGATCACGCACCCGGCCAGCAGATAACCCAACACCGGGCCCAGGCCCAACCTGACGGCAATCGGCACGATCAACACTGCCGAACCCAGGTAGATAAGCAGTTCAATCAGGCTGTGAGTCTCCATATCAATCTTCCTTCCAGGAGGCCAGGCGTGCGCTGTAGTGTTCGATTTGTGCATCCAGGGTTTCGGACGCGCCGGCATACGCGCCGTGTACCACGACCGGCTCCAGCCAGCGCATGTGGCAGTAGACGGCCGTTGCGTGGAGGGGCTGGGCCAGCACCTGGAAGCCCGGGTAGGCGCCGATCTGGAAATGATCGTGGTTGCCACCCGTGGAGACGGCCCACAGCAGGGGCTTGTCTTTGAGGGCTGTGGCGTCTCTGCCATAGGCCCAGCCATGGGTGAACACTTTATCGATCCACAATTTCAGCAGCGGCGGCATGCTGTACCAATACATCGGGTGTTGGAGGACGAGCAGTTGGCACTGTTCGATGGCGCGTTGTTCGGCCTCGACGTCGATGTCGAAGTCCGGATAAAGATCGTAGAGGGACCGTATGACCACGTCCGGATGACTGGATGCGCGCTGGAGCATTTGCTGGTTGACCCGTGACTGGTCAGGGTAGGGGTGGGCGTAAATGATCAGAATCATCAGGGCAATTCCGGTAGGCCGGTCCTGGTCAAAAGGTCGGACATCCTACCGAGGAAGGCGCGTGTTGTTTAGAACATTGTTTGCCGGCGTATGGTGCCGGGGTCAATTGAGCGGCAGCGAGACCTTGACCTCCAGGCCGCCGCCCCGCCGGTTCCTGAGGGTCAGCGTCCCGCCATGCTCCAGCACCGTCGCCCGCGCTGCCGACAGCCCCAGCCCGACACCGCCGGTGTGCTTGTTGCGCGAGCCTTCGATGCGAAAGAAGGGCGCGAAGACTTGCTCGTGGAACTGCGGGGCGATACCAGGCCCGCGGTCGTGGACGCGAATTTCGACACGGTCCATGAACGCCTTGAGCTGAACGCCCGGCTCGCTGCCATATTTGCTCGCATTGTCGATCAGGTTGACCAGGGCTCGCTTGATCCCGATGGGCCGGCCCATGTAAACGAAACGAGGGGCGCCCTCGAATGAAACCTCGGTGCCGGCATCCTTGAAGTCGTCGACGACCGTGTGCAGCAGTTCGGCCAGGTCGAACGCGGTGGCGTGTTCGAGCCGAGCTTCGTCGCGGAAAAATTCCAGCGCACTATTGACCATCGCCTGCATTTCATCCACGTCCCTGAACAGCCTCGATTGCTGTTCGGCGTCGTCGATGAACTCTCCACGCAGGCGCATGCGGGTCAGGGGGGCGCGCAGGTCGTGGGAGATGGCTGCGAGCATCTGCGTGCGGTCCTGGACGAAGTGTTGCAGCTGGGCCTGCATGGCATTGAACGCGAGGATCGCCTGACGGATTTCGTGAGGCCCGACCACCGGGATGGGCGGCGCCCTGAAGTCCACGCCAAAGCGCCTGGCGCCTTCGGCAAAGCGTTCCAGCGGTGTCGCCAGATGCCGTGTAGCAATCAGGGCGACGATAAACGTCGATAGAAGAATCAGCCCGATAATGATCAGGTTGCGCATCCACTCTTTCAGGCCCCAACTGCGAGAGGCTACGGAAAATTCCACCCAGGAATCGTCGGCCAATTGGATGAGGACCGCGTAGCGTCTGTCTGGCTGATCGGCGGGCCAATCGCCGGGTTCGAAGGCCTCTATCCTGGCCTCGGGCCTGCCCAGTTGCTTGCGCAGGAACGTCGCCCCCTCACTGAACTGTGGGTCGTCGATCACCGGCACTCGTGCGTCTTCACGGCGGGGTAACCATTGTGCGGTGAACGCCTGGTCGCTGGCTGCCCTGGCGATATCGGGCCGTTGTCCGGGCGCCACCGAGTCGATGATACGAGTGATGGCGGCGGCTTTCTCCATCAGGCCGGTTTCCATCAGGGGAGGGCGTGCCCAGGTCCCAGCCAACAGGCCGAACAGCTCGTTCAGGGCCAGTAAAGTCAGCATGGCGAGCATGGTGGTCAGGGCAATCCAGCGGGCTACCGTATCGCGTGGCCGATGGAAAGCTGAGTGCCGGGGCTTCATCGCTTCACCACATGGGGGCTGAAAAGGTAGCCGCTGTTGCGAATGGTGCGGATCATCGATGGGCCAGTGATATCGCTCTCCAGCTTGCGGCGCAGCCGGCTGACCTGGACGTCGATGCTGCGATCGAAGGCGTCATACGTTTCGCCGCGGGCCAGGTCCAGCAGTTGCTGGCGAGTGAGGACCCGGCGCGGGTGTTCGGCAAAGACCAGCAGCAACTCAAACTCGCCGGTGGACAACGGGATCATGACTTTGTCCGGTGAGCGCAACTCGCGGCGGGTGACGTCCAGCTGCCAATTTTCGAATTCCAGAATCAGGCGCGAGTTGTTGTTCAATGTGCCCCTGGCTTCGCCGGTGCGCCTGAGCACGGCGCGCACCCGGGCCAGCAGCTCGCGCGCATCGAACGGCTTGGTCAGGTAATCATCCGCCCCCAGCTCAAGACCGACGACGCGATCACTCAGCTCACCCATGGCCGTGAGCATGATGATGCCGACCGTATGTTCGGCCCGCAGTCGCTGGCAGAGCACCAGTCCACTGTCTCCCGGCAACATGACGTCGAGGATGATCAGGTCCGGCAAGCGACGCGCCACCGCCTGCCACAGGGCGGCACCGTCGGCGGCCACTTCGACGCTATAGCCATGTTGCTCGAGGAATTTGCGCAAGAGGGCGAGGACTTCGAGGTCGTCGTCCACCAGTAATAGATGGCTCACAGTGGGCACGCAGGGCAATGAATACAGAAGGGGATACTAGAGTCAATCCGGGGCCTGCGTCATATATTTCAACTCGGTAATAAAGTTGCCGACGGGCAATGTTGTGGAAATCTTCAGGCAAAGAATCAGGGGCAGGATCACCCGATGTCAGTCAGTTAAACGACGGCCAACCCAACACAACCCTCGCCACCAGAGCTGTGTACGGCGGTGTCTTCCCAAACTGACCGGTATCGCCCCAATTCCTCGCCGAGATAGCCTTGTATGCCGATCACCAAGCCCGCTCCGCTGTTTGTTCGTTGCACTGTTGTCGTAGGACTCGTGGCATTCGCCAGCGGCTGCACCAGCACGCCCGCTGCAACCCCTGGCAGTTGTGAACGTGCGAGCTACACCGTCGATGATCCGGCAGAGCCCGTCAACCGGGGCATCTTCGCTTTCAACCGGACTGTCGATGACTATGCGCTGGCCCCGGTTGCCCGTGGTTATCTCAAGCTTCCAGATGTGGTTCAGACGGGGGTGCATAACTTCGTGGCGAACTTCGGTGAGCCCAAGGTCTTCATCAACGATCTGCTGCAAGGCAACGCTCAACGCTCGGTCAACACCCTGGGTCGCTTCGTCATCAACACCACCGCAGGCATCGTCGGGCTGATCGATGTGTCGGGCAAACTGGGTATTGAGCGCCACAAGGCCGATTTCGGCCAGACGTTCGGCGTCTGGAACATCGCTCCCGGGCCGATCGTCGAACTGCCGTTGCTGGGAACGTCCAGCCTGCGCGACGCAACCGGCAAACTGCTGAGTTCTGCGGTCGATCCGTTCGGCAGCAACAGCGATACGGTCGATACGTTGGGCACGATCAATACCGTAGGCGGGGTTGTTGATGGTCGTGCCGAGGCGCTCCCGTTGACGGACAAGTTGCGGGCCAGGCCGGATTACTACGTGGCGCTTCGTGACGCGGTAGCGCAGCGGCGCGCCGATTTTGTCGCCCAGGGCAAGTTGGGCGCGGTGGCGGGGGACGACGCCTGCCCGGAGGGAGAGACCGTGGATGAGTAACCCTGTATTGGTTCTGCACCGGCGAGTGAAAAACCTTGAGCAAGGCATTCTGCATTGCCGGGAGATCGAGTTGCAGTTGACGGAGGATGGCCGACATTTACTGCTCAGCCGTTACCTGGAGTTGTACAGCCATGACCAGGTTGGCGCGTGCGACATCCAGAATTACCGGGTGCCTCTGGCGAGCATGATTCGCTGGATGGTCAGTCATGGGGAGCGGATGAGTCCACTGGTCCGCTAGCCTTGCGCCGACGCAGAGACTGCTAGACTTTACCGTCCAGTTATCTCTCGGAGAGATCGGATGAATAACAAAAACACGATTTGTCTCTGGTACGACGGTGCTGCGCTGGAGGCTGCGCAGTTCTACGCCGCGACGTTCCCGGACAGTGCGGTGCAGGCTGTTCATCACGCCCCCGGTGACTACCCGATGGGCAAGCAGGGCGATGTGCTGACGGTCGAGTTCACGGTAATGGGCATTCCCTGCCTGGGGCTGAACGGAGGCCCGGCGTTCCAGCATACCGAGGCTTTTTCGTTCCAGGTCGCGACTGATGACCAGGCCGAAACGGACCGCTTGTGGGATGCGATTATCGGCAATGGCGGCCAGGCCAGTGCCTGCGGCTGGTGCAAGGACAAGTGGGGCCTGTCCTGGCAGATCACCCCGCGCGTGCTGACCGCCGCGATAGCCAATCCCGATCAGGCAGCCGCCAAGCGCGCGTTCGAAGCCATGATGGAGATGACAAAGATCGACATCGCGGCCATCGAAGCAGCGTTGAAAGGTTGAGCGGCGCAGGCTGACAGTCCGCTATCGCGAGCAGGCTCGCTCCCACATTGGATCTGTGTCGGTCTCGATGGGTGGGTCAACACAATCCCCTGTGGGAGCGAGCCTGCTCGCGAAGACGGCGGGACATTCAACAGCCGCAACCTGACCCACCGCCAGTCAGCTCACCCCTGGGCGGTTTCAGGCAACCTGGCAATCACCTTGATCTCGAACTGAAAACCATACAACCAGGTCACCCCCACCGCCGTGAGCGTCGGGTGCGGTGCGCTGCCCCAGAATTCGGGCACCACTTTCCAGATCGTTTCGAATGTCGATTTGGGGTCGACGATGAACACGGTGACGTCAACCACATCATCAAAGGTGCAATCGGCGGCGGCGAGAATCGCCTTCAGGTTGTTGAACGCCCGCCGAACCTGGTCCTCCAGTTCAGGCTCTGGCGAGCCGTCTTCGGTGCTGCCGACTTGCCCCGATACGAATAAAAAGCCATTGGAACGAATCGCCGGCGAATAGCGATTACGCTCATAAAGTGCCTGGCGTCCGGCGGGGAAAACTACATCGCGCTGTGTCATGGGTGCCTCCATCAAAGGGTCGGATTCAATGTTGAAAACACTCTAGGGGCTTGTGCGCGGACGATAAACGAGCAACCTTGGCGATCACTGTTTGTAAAATCCAAACAATCTGACGGACACCGGGGCATTAATGGATCGTTTCGACGCGATGCAGGCATTCGTTCGAGTGGTGGAGGCGGGCAGCTTCACCAAAGCCGCCGAAACACTGCACATGAGCAAAACCACCGTGACCCAACTGGTGCAGCAACTGGAGGCCCGGCTGCGCGTCAAGTTACTCAACCGCACCACGCGCAAGGTCAACGTCACCGCTGACGGCGCCGCTTATTACGAGCGGGTGATTCGCCTGCTGGCCGACATGGACGATGCCGAGACCAGCCTGTCCGGCGCTCAGGCACTGCCCAGAGGGCGATTGCGAGTGGACGTGCCAAGCCCGTTGGCGACCATGATCCTGATGCCGGCATTGCCGCAATTTTACGCGCGATACCCGGACATCCAGATCGACATGGGCGCAAGCGACCGCATCGTCGATATGCTCGATGAAAACGTCGATTGCGTAGTGCGCGGCGGCGAGCTGACGGACCAGTCGCTGATCGCCCGGCGCGTCGGCGACCTGGCCCTTGGCGTGTTTGCCGCACCGAGCTATCTGCAGCGCGTGGGCACGCCTGCGCATCCGCGAGAACTGGAAGATTCCCAGCATCGCATCGTCGGCTTCCTCTGGGCGCGCACCGGCAAACCGCTCCCTTACGCCATGCACAACCACGGCGAGCATCTGCACATCAAAGGACGCTACGCACTGGCCGTCGATGATGGCAACGCCTACCTCGCGGCCGGTCTGGCGGGGTTGGGTGTGCTCTGGCTACCCGAGTACATGTCCAGATCCCATCAGGCGCGCGGTGAATTGGTGCCCTTGTTCGAAGACTGGCGCCTCGACCCGATGCCGCTCTACGTGGCCTATCCTCCTAACCGACACATCAGCGCCAAGTTGCGGGTGTTCATTGAATGGGTGGTGGAGTTGATGGCGCAGCATGCGCCTGTTATAGCTCGTGTTTGATCGGTTCGAATCCCAAGTATCCAGAAGAGTACGACTTCGTCAGCATGTCGTTGGTGAATGCGCTGCATCGACCTTGGGCGCTTGACCTCTATCACCAACTCCCTTAGTTTCGGCGCCCTCATCGGGGAGGCAGCTGAATTCTCGCTGCTTTCGCTCCATCAAAAGGATTTGCTCATGAGTTGCGCTCAACGTGTTCTGTTGTTCGCCTGTCTGTTCCCTTCGTTCGTTTTTTCCTCGCCCACAGCTGAGCGGGCCGAGTTGATGGCGGTCTATCGCCAAGCGGTCTCACATAACTCTGATCTGGCTGCGGCCCGTGCGGATTACGCGGCGCAACAGGAACTGGTGCCGCAAGCACGCGCCAACCTTTTACCTGTTATCAGCACCAGCGCGACGTTTGATGCTACGCGTCTCACGCGCGATGAGCCGGAACTTGCACGTGCGCGCAGTGGCAACACGATCCAGGCCAACTTGAAACAACCCTTGGTCAATGCTGCATTCTGGTATGAGTTCAAGGCCGCTAAAGTCAGCACTGTACAAGCGGCGCTGGAGCTGTCGGCAAAAGAGCAAGCGCTTATCTTGAAAACTGCCGAAGCCTATTTTGAAACGCTGCGTGCCACTGATGAGTTGGCGGCATCGGAATCCGAGGAGACGGCGCTCAAGCAGCAAATGGATCAGGCGCAAGCGCGTCTCAAAGGCGGATTGTCAAGCATTACGGATGTCTTGGACGCTCAGTCTGCCTACGATAATGCTCAAGCCAACCGCCAACTTGCGCAACGCAAGGTTGATGATGCTTTCGAGCAACTGGTGCATTTGACCAATAAAGAATATGCAAGCATTGAGGGCATGCAACACCAGCTGCCGGTGTTGGCGCCGATTCCAGATGATACAAAATCGTGGGTAGAGGGCGCTGTCCAACAGAATTTAATGCTATTGGCGAGCAACTACGCCGTAGAGGCAGCCGAAGAGCGTTTAAGTCAGCGCCAATCCGGACACGCACCGACGCTCGACGTTGTGGCTTCCTATCGCAAGGGTGATAACGACAGCTTTGGCTACAGCAATCCGACTGATTTTGGGCGGGACGGATATCGCAAAAACGTTTCTCAAAGCAGTGTCGCCCTGGAAGTGACCCTCCCGCTCTATAGCGGGGGACGAGTCAGTTCTCAGACTCAGGAGGCTTACCAGCGACTTACACAAAGCGAGGAGTTGAGGGAAAGTCAGCGCCGGGAAGTGGTCCTCAATACCCGTAACTATTTCCGCGCCGTCAACTCCGACATCCAGCAGATAAAAGCCAGACGGCAGACGATCCTGTCGAGCCAGAGATCCTTGAAAGCGTCCAAGGTCGGCGCGGATGTCGGGACCCGCAACACCGTCGACGTGCTCAATGCCCAACGTCAACTCTTCAAGTCGGTGCGTGACTATAACGACGCACGTTACGACTACATTCTCAATAATCTGCGCTTGAAACAGGCCGCCGGCACGCTGACTGCCAACGACCTGCAACAGCTTGCCCAATACCTGAAGGCAGACTACCAGCCGCAGCGTGATTTTCTGCCCCCGGAGCTGATGTAAGGCCCTGGCACGGGTGTTAGAAGTCGGTTCCTGGTCGACAGAGGCCGGAAAATCGAATAATGTTGTTTTGATATCGTTCTTGCCTCGGGCCTTGGCGCCAAGCGGAACACCGTGCCCCACCCAAGGAAGTTATTGGGGCTCGCTAATGAATTTTCCGCATGGAAGCGTTTATGCAAGAACAAGGTACTTCTCCAGGGCCGTCGGCGGCGCTGGATACAGGGCTGGCCTGTCTGGCCATGTTGGCGCGTTTTCACAACGTTGCCGTTTCTACGGAACAGCTTACCCACGAATACGTGGCTGAAGGGCAGTTGTTCGGCAAAGCCGAAATTCTGCTGGCCACGCGTCAGCTTGACCTCAAGGCCAAGGCCATCCGCACCACGTTCGAACGGCTCGGGCAAACGCCCTTGCCTGCGATTGCCTGCGCCAGTGACGGTGGATTTTTCATCATTGCCCGTATGGACCAGGAAAAAATCCTGATTCATGACCCCCGATCCCAGCGCCCCGAGATGATCAGTGCCGAACAGCTTCAGGCACGCTGGGGCGGCGAGTTGATTCTCATACGGTCCCAGTCGTCGTTGGCAGGGGAGCTGTCCAAGTTCGATTTCACCTGGTTTATCCCGGCCATCGTCAAATATCGAAAGCTATTGGGTGAAGTACTGCTGGTTTCTTTCGTCCTGCAAATATTCTCGTTATTGACCCCGCTTTTCTTCCAGGTGGTCATGGACAAAGTGCTGGTGCACCACGGGCTCACCACGCTGGATGTGATCGCCATTGGTCTACTGGGCATCATGTTGTTCGAGACAGTCTTGAGCGGGCTGCGCAGCTATGTGTTCGCCCACACGGCCAGTCGCATCGATGTTGAATTGGGCTCCAGGTTATTCCGGCACCTGGTGACGCTCCCTCTCTCGTATTTCCAGGCACGACGGGTCGGCGACTCCGTCGCTCGGGTTCGTGAGCTCGAAAACATTCGCAGCTTTCTCACCGGCAACACCATTACCTTGGTGCTGGATGTCCTGTTTTCGGTGGTGTTCATCGCCGTGATGTTTTTCTACAGTGGCTGGTTGACGCTGATAGTGCTGCTGTCACTGCCGTTGTACGTTGTGGTTTCCTTGTTGATTACGCCCGTGCTCCGCGCCCGCTTGAACGAAAGCTTCGCCCGTGGCGCCGAGAACCAGGCCTTTCTGGTGGAGACGGTCAACGGCATCGACACGTTGAAATCCATGGCGGTCGAACCCCAGATCACCCGCAAATGGGACAACCAGCTGGCGGCCTACGTCAGTGCGGGTTTCAAGACCCAGACCTTGTCCACGATCGCCAATGAAAGTGTGTCCCTGATAGGCAAATTGGTCACTGTCGCGACACTGTGGCTCGGCGCCCGGCTGGTGATTGACGGGCAACTGTCGGTGGGCCAATTGATTGCCTTCAACATGCTCGCAGGCCGAGTCGCGCAACCGATCATGCGCCTGGCTCAACTGTGGACCAATTTCCAGCAGACCGGCGTTTCGGTCCAACGCCTGGGGGATATTCTCAATACTCGGACCGAGATGTCCCAGGCGACCCGCAGTGCATTGCCCGCGTTGAAGGGGCGGATCGAATTCGACCAGGTGCATTTTCGTTATCGCCCCGATGGTTCCGAGGTGCTGCGCAGCGTTAGCCTGGAAATAGGCGCTGGAGAGGTGATCGGCATCGTCGGACGCTCCGGTTCCGGCAAAAGCACACTGACCCGCCTGCTGCAGCGTCTCTTTGTCCCGGAGCGCGGCCGTGTCCTGGTCGATGGCATGGACCTGGCGTTGGCCGATGTTTCTTCGTTGCGCCGGCAAATCGGCGTGGTGTTGCAGGACAACATGCTGTTCGCCCGCAGCATCCGCGAGAACATCGCATTGACCGATCCTGGCGCGCCTCTGGACGCGGTCATGCAAGCGGCAAAAATGGCCGGGGCCCATGAATTCATTCTTGAGTTGCCCGAGGGCTACGACACGGTGGTCGGTGAGCACGGCGCTTCGTTGTCTGGCGGGCAACGTCAGCGCGTGGCGATCGCCCGAGCCTTGATCGGCAACCCGCGAATCCTGATTTTCGATGAGGCAACCAGTGCGCTGGACTACGAGTCGGAGCGGATCATCCAGCAGAACATGCAGGCCATCTGCAAGGGGCGAACCGTGATCATCATCGCCCACCGGCTTTCGGCGGTGCGCGATGCCAACCGGATTGTCGTCATGGATCGCGGACAGATCGTCGAACAGGGAACTCACCACGAGCTCCTGGCCCATCAAGCGGGACACTATTCTCGCTTGCACCGTTTGCAACAAGGATAGTTGCCATGAGCGAACCCTCAGCAACACGTGCGTTGTTGCGACGCTATCGGACTGCCTGGCGCCAGGCATGGCGCCACCGCAAACAGTTGGACACACCGAATCGGCTTGCCCACGAAGTCCAGTTCCTGCCGGCCGCGCTCGCCTTGCAGGACCAACCTGCTCACCCGGCGCCACGTTACATCCAATGGACCATCATGGGCTTCGCCGCGCTGGCGCTTTTGTGGGCCTGCGTCGGTGAAATCGAAGTGGTCGCCACGGCGCGCGGCAAGGTCGTGGCAAGCGGCAAGAGCAAGACCATCCAACCGAGCGAAGTGGCGGTGGTGAAAGCCATCCGGGTCTACGATGGGCAATGGGTCAAGGCCGGGGATGTCCTGGTGGAGTTGGACGCCAGTGCGACCAGCGCTGACGTCAATCGCTTCAAGAGTGACTTGCTGGCGGCCGAGGTCGACAGCGCCAGGGCCACGGCGTTGCTTGAAGCGATTCAAAGTGGCAAGGAACCCGGCTCCCTTGCCACTTACCTGCTTCAGGCCGATCCGCCACAAGTGATGGCCGCACAACGTTGGCTCCAGGGGCAATACCTGGAACTGCGCAGCTCCTTGGACCAGGTCGATGCGGAAGTCGAGCAGCGCTCGGCGGAAATCCAATCGGCCAAGGCGATGGTTGCCTCGCTGCAACGGACGCTGCCGATCACCCGTCGCTTGGCCCAAGACTATCGTGAGCTGCTCGATCAGCAATACGTGCCTCGACACGCCTACCTGGAAAAACAACAGGCCCTGCTGGACCAGGAGCGGGACATGGCTGTGCAGCAAGCGCGCGTGATCGAACTCAATGCTAGTCGCAAGGAAGCCGAGCGCCGTCGCCAGGGCATCCTCGCCCAGACCCGCCGGGCAATGCTCGATTTGCAGCAGCAATCGGAACAGAAAGCGGCGGCACTGGCACAAGAACTGAAAAAGGCCGAACAACGCGACCACCTGATGAGCCTGACCGCGCCGGTGGATGGCACGGTACAGCAACTGGCAATTCATACCGTGGGCGGTGTGGTGACGGCGGCCCAGCCGCTGATGGTGGTCGTGCCCAATGACCAGCCGATGGAAGTCGAGGCCATGCTGGAAAACAAGGACGTTGGTTTTGTCCGCCAGGGCCAGCCTGCCACGGTGAAAGTCGAAACCTTTACCTTTACCAAATTCGGCACGGTCGAGGGTGAAATAGTCAGTGTTTCCAACGATGCGATCGAAGACGAGAAGCGTGGCTTGATCTACAGCAGCCGCATTCGTTTGTTGCAAGACTCCATTCTGGTGCACGGGAAAAAAGTGCCGTTGTCCCCCGGGATGTCGGTGACGGTGGAAGTGAAGACGGATCGTCGGAAGGTGATTGATTATTTCCTGAGTCCGTTGCAGCAGTATGCGGGTGAGAGTTTGCGGGAAAGATAGTAGGGGGTGTTAATGGATGAGTTAAAGGTGTTATTCAGCGGGTTAGATGGCGGCATAGTTTATCTTGGGTTGCTGCTGGCTGGTTGGGTGGCTGTAAAGTTTAGGCCAGCGAACGCTGGCTTACTATTTGTATGGTGCTGTAGCGTTCCGCTTACTTTTTTTTGCTATGTCGTTTGGCTTTATGCCAGTGGGGGCGACAAGTGGGGTCCTGCAATGCTTCTTATCGAGGCGTTAGCGCTTGCGCAGCTCGGTTGGCTAGGAGGAGGGCTGGCCTTGGTAGGAGTGCTGATTAAAACCGATATTTTGAAAAAAGCGGCATTATGGGTTTCCATTGGGTCTGTAACGTGTCACGGCCTGTTCTTGGCGTCGATTTATGCTTTTGGATATGGATCTTCGTAACAGATCCTCGATTGAGATCTATCTAAACTAATATGCCAGAAGGAACTGTAAGATGACATTTAGCACATCGACACTAGACTATATAAAGCAACAGGCTGAAAAGGCCAAGGAAATAGCCAGGGCGCTTGGCGCCCCGGACGTCACGGCCCAAGGGATTCTAGGTGCCATTGGCGAAGAGTATGAATCTCTCGGTATTGAAGAGGTCGTCCAAAAGGCCAGGGTTAATAGTTATAGCCATGAAGAGATCAAGGCAAACTATGAGAAAGTGGCTGCTGATGCGCAATTGCTTAAAGATGTTGTCAATGCTAATAAATTCGATAAAGGTATAATCAAGTGGAATAATCCGGCGCTGAATGATGTAGGGCCCGGCAATATCAAAATTATGACGGCTATTGAGCTTTTAAATAACTATAACAACAGCAATCCTGTGGCGGATCCGTTGGGAATAAAAGGCTACAATCAGGATTATAAAGCGTTGGTTGGCGATCTTTCTGATGAGAATAATGTTTTAAGCCTAAAGTTTGCGGCACTGATGCTGCAAGAGGCGCAGCAGTTTTATTCAACCAGGGCATCATCAGCATGGAGTACCTATGACCAAGACACCCAAGATGCCGTTCTGATCACCTATTACAACAACGGGAAGGAATGGGCGACCGAACGAGCGGATAAGTTTGCTGCAGAATCCCCGGGTGCTCTATATGCGCCCAAGCCAGGTGGCGGTGTCAGTGGTGGGGAAGTCTATCTTGAGAATGCCGAGCAAATTAAAAAATATGTGGGCGTTGTTTCCATCCCGGCGGTCAGCGATAACTTCTTTCAGCTCAACATCAATAATGCTGGCGCGGTTGTAGAAAAAGGCGCAACAGACCACGATCAAAGCGCCGCGCAAGTGGCAGATGGATTGGTCCGCAATGGTGGTGGTTGGGCGATCACCTATGATCCAAACAAACTGAACGTCAATCAGATGCAGGGCAGTTGGGTCAACAACACCTTTGCTGCTGCGGCGACGCAAATTCTCGCCGACGGTTACCGGCCGGGTAACGTGAACACGGTCAAGGAAGTGTTCGACTTCAGCCTGCGCGGTGCCAGCAACGGGATTTCATTCGGCAGTAACTCAGGACAGGCAGGTGCATGGCTCAACTCCGGTAATGCCCAGGCACGCCTGACGCTTCCGACTGACCCGCTGGTGCTCGATCTCAATGGTGACGGCGTTCGGTTAACTGATTATCTAAGCAACCCGGTGCTCTTCGACGTCGATAATGATGGTGGCAGCCTGGAGGAAACCGGCTGGGTCAGTGCGCAGGACGGAATCGTTGTTGTCGATCGCAACAACAATGGCAAGATTGACAACATCAGTGAAACCCTTTCCGAGTACTTCGGCGGGGCAGTTGGCACCGGCGCAAACACCGGAGAAAAGCCTTTTGCCAATGGTTTTGCCGCGCTGAAAAGCCTCGATAGCAATGGCGACAACCTGTTCGATAATCGTGATGACGCCTGGTCCAGCGTGAAGGTGTGGGTCGACGCCAATCACGACGGTAAAAGCTGGGCAGATAGCAACGGCAACAATGCCGTCGATGCCGGGGAGGCCAGCGAAGTTCGCACCTTGAGCGAGCTTGGCATTACCAGCATCAATCTTGCCAACACCGTGCAAAACGGCGAAGTCCGCGATGGCAACGAAGTGTTGGCCCGTGGCACGTTCGTGCAAAACGGTATCAGTAAGGAAGCGATTGCGGCCAATTTCCTGGCCAACCCCAACGGTCATACATTCAGCGCCAGTGGTAATGGCACGATCGTTTCGACTCAGGGCGGGGGCGAAGTAGCCCCGGTCAGCGCCTATGCCTCTTCCTCTACATCCGGGGAAACCATTGATGTCGCGCAAAAAGGTGTCAGCAATGCCAGTGGTGGCGTGGGTCGTGACGTCCTGCTTGGCGATGCCGGCAGTAACTGGTTGGCCGGCGGGCAAGGCAGTGACAGCTTCCAGGCGGGAGCCGGGGACGACGTGCTGTTGATCGATGCCGATGATCTGGCGGTCAATATCCACGGCGGTGCCGGTACCGATATTGTTCAGGTGATTGGCGACCGAGGTGTCACCCTCAATCTGACCGAGGCTGAAATCGAGATCGCACAGGGCGGCCGGGGTAATGATGTTTTTATCGCCGGGGGGCACAGCACGGTCTATATGCGCGGTGGTGACGGTGATGATGTCCTGGTAGGTGGATCGGCCAACGATGCCTTATCCGGCGAGGATGGCGATGACTTCATCAACGGCGGTGCCGGTAATGATGTCCTGCGCGGTCACCGCGGGCGAGACCAGGTCATGGGCGGGGAAGGCAACGATCTGATCGATGGCGGTCTGGAGGACGATAACCTGAGTGGCGGCGCTGGCGACGATGTTCTGATCGGCGGCGAGGGTGACGATACGATCAGTGGCGGTGACGGTGTGGACGTCATTGAGTTGTCCGGCGATTTCAGCGATTACCGCATTACCCGGACCGCCGAAGGCGTCTGGATCAGCGATACCGTGGCGGGCCGCGATGGTACCGACTTCCTGCAGAACGTCGAGAAAGCCAACTTCAAGAACCTGAAGCTGGTCGAGATCCCGACTGCGACCAGCGAGGGCATGGAGAGTGCACTGCTGGTCAAGGATGTCCTGAGCAAGGATAAAAGCGGTGTCGAGTTCGAGCGCACCAGCGCGCACCTGATCGGCAAGGAACAACTGCTGCAGAACGACATCGATTGGCAGCATGACGCGTTGCACATCACGGGCTTGTTCGATGTGGTGGGCGGAACGGCCGTCGTGACCCAGGCTGGTGACGTGCTGTTCACGCCGGACGCGACCTTCACCGGCATCATGGGCTTCAAGTACACCGTCGCCGATGCCAAAGGCAACGAGGCCAGCACGATCATTAACATGGGCACCGGCGAAAGCGCGACGATGCGGGCCGCTGTCTATCTTAAAACATCGGACCTGCCCGACGATCCATTGGTGACCGATCAGTGGTACCTGTCCCAGGCCAATATCCTGCCGGTATGGAAGGACTACACCGGCAAAGGCGTCAGGATCGCCGAGATCGAGACCAACAGTCCGTTCGGCACCACCAAGGAAATCCTCGATTACCGCCACGCCGACCTGAAGGACAACATCGACCAGAACTGGCTGGCCAATGCCACGCCGGGGCAGATGGCGGGCGAGGGCAGCGGTGGCAAGTTCAGCGATCACGCCACCCTGGTCGCCGGGGTGATGGTCGCCGCCCGCAATGGCGAGGGCAGTGTCGGTGTCGCCTACGACGCCACGGTGGCCGGGTATTGGGTCAATAAAGACGATTTCAGCAACATGTCCCACATGTATGAATACGATGTGGTGAACCACAGCTGGGGCAGCAACAATCACTTCGACCTGAAGTTCAGCCCCGCCGAGCTGGGGACATTGCCGACGGCCTATTACCAGGCCATCGACGAAGGCCGCAACGGGTTGGGGACAGTGATCGTCACTGCGGGCGGCAACGATCGGGAGAAGGGCGGCAACACCAACTACTCGAACGTCTCCAATACCCGCAGTAGCATCGTGGTTGGCGCGATCAACGCCACCACCGACCTGGGGGCGTTGCAGTTGGGCGGGAAACCGTTCTCCAGTCCTGGCGCCAGCATCCTGGTCAGCGCGCCAGGCTCGAACGTCACGTCGACCTCACGCTTGGTACAGAACGACAACGGGTCCACGTTCGGCGGGGACACAAGCGTTTCCCAAGGCACCAGTTTCGCAGCCCCCATAGTCTCCGGCATCGTGGCCTTGATGCTGGAAGCCAATCCGGAGCTGGGTTATCGCGATGTGCAGCAAATCCTGGCCATTTCGGCCCGCAAGGTAAACGACCCCACGACCTCGTGGCAGACCAATGGTAGTCAGAACTGGAACGGTGGCGGCATGCACGTTAGCCACGACTACGGTTATGGTGAAGTCGATGCCCGGGCCGCCGTGCGTTTGGCGGAAACCTGGAACACTCAGCAGACGTTGGGTAATGAGTTGCGCCTGACGAACCCGCTGGAATCCGGCGTGCTCAACCGCGCGATCACCGACGGACAGGGCGCAGGCATCAGCCATTCGCTGACGATGGGAGCGGTCGACATTTTGGCCGAGCATGTCGAGGTCAAGGTCAACCTGAGCCATGCGCGGCCAGGGGACCTGATTCTCAAGTTGATCTCGCCGTCGGGCACTGAGTCCATCCTGATGAATCGTCCGGGCAAAGCCCCGGGCAGCGCGGCGACTGATCGTGGCAATGCCGATTTTGATGGTCAGAACACCTTGAACTATGTCTTTGGCACGGCTCTGCTGCGTGGCGAAGCGGTGCAAGGGAACTGGACGCTGCAAGTGATCGACAGCGTGACCGGCGATACCGGGACGCTCAACAGTTGGAGCCTGAACGTCTACGGCAAGGGCGACACGATTGACGACCAGTATGTGTACACCAACGAGTACGCCCAACTGGCCGCTTCGGGCGGGCGCAATGCGCTTGACGACACCAACGGTGGCCAGGACACGATCAACGCGGCGGCGATCTCCAGTGCCAGTGTGATCGATTTGTCCAAAGGCGAGGCCACTCTGGCCGGCGCTCGTTTGGCGATCACCAACGCCGCGCAGATCGAGCACCTGATCGGGGGTGAATTCGCCGACACGCTGATCGGTAACGCGGCGGACAACCATCTCTCCGGTGGTCGTGGTGACGATGTGTTGTCGGGGGGTGCCGGCGTCGATACGCTCATCGGCGGCAAGGGTAACGACACCTTGACCGGCGGCGCCGACACGGATTATTTCGTGATCGACAAGGCCGCGGGCGACGTCGACACCGTCACTGATTTTGTGATCGGTACCGATCGAATCGTTCTGTCCGGCTTTGATGACGAGGTCTATACGGCGGCGACCATTACCCAGCAAGGCGCCGATACTCGGTTGAGCCTGGCGGATGGGCAAGTCCTGCTACTCAAGAACGTTCAGTCCGAAGGCCTGACGCTAAAGAACTTCGTTCACATCCCGGAAGGTGTGCGCCTGAGTCGGTTGGAGCAGGCTTCTGGCTACGGTTTCGGGCTCAGCGGCGCCAATACCGAGCGCAATTTGCCGGACGTGACCGGTGGCTTCCTGTATTGGACCCACGATGGTGGCGAGCGCGTATTCGGCGGCACCGGTGCCGATACGATCATGGGTGGCCAGGGTGACGATGTATTGGTTGGCGAGTCCTCGACGGCCTCGACCGTGGGCGGCAATGACGTTATCAGCGGAGGCGAAGGCTACGATGTCATCCGTGGCGGCGCTGGCGATGATGTATTGCGTGGCGATGTCGGGCTGGATTACCTGGGCGGTGACGCCGGCAACGATGTCCTCTACCTCGAAGGTGACCAGGCCATCGAGGACCATGCCTTCACCACCGTGCTGTCACCAAACATCAACCTGAGTGGTGCCGCGACGCACACCGGCGCCTCCGTCGCGGGCGGTGCCGGTAATGATCGTTTTGTGCTGGTCGAAGACCTGCTGGGCAGCGCCTCGCATGGGCTCATGGGCAACCTGATCGATGACTTCGAAGTGGCCAATCCCAACGAGAAAATCGACCTTTCGCAAATCCGTGCGGTGCACAGCTTTGCTGAATTGAACTTCAGTACCGTGACGGTCGATGGCGAGCAGTATCTCAGGGTCTGGCTGGGCACGATGGCCAGCGGTACTCAGTACCTCACGCTTAAAGGCGTGACGGCCGGCCAGCTCTCCGCGGCCAATTTCATTTTCGGCCAAGCGGTCACACAGCCCAAGGTGCTACTGAGCGGTACCGGCGCGAATGATCTGTTGGTCGGCGATGCCGGAGGTAACACGCTCGACGGTGGCGCTGGCGCCGATGTCCTTGAAGGACGGATGGGGGACGATACCTACCTCGTCGATAACGCGGGGGATGTCATCAAGGAGGTCGTAGGCGGTGGCTATGATGTGGTCAAGTCCAGTGTCAGCCACGTCCTGGCCAGTGAGGTGGAGTCTTTGCAGTTGCTGGGCAGTGCCGCCATCAATGGGACCGGTAATGAGCTCTCCAACCGTTTGGTTGGCAATAGTGCAAACAACATCCTCGATGGCGCAGGCGGCTCCGACGTGATGATCGGCGGCCTGGGCGACGATACCTATGGGGTGGATGACGGTTCCGACCGGATCGTCGAATCCGAAGGCGCGGGCACCGATACCGTCAATTCCTCGGTCTCCTTTACGCTGGCCAGCCACCTGGAAAACCTGAGCCTGACGGGTAGCGCGGCGATCAATGCCACGGGCAACGCGGCCAACAATGTCCTGCGTGGCAACGTTGCCGATAACCGTCTCGACGGTGCCCAAGGCGCAGACCGGATGATCGGTGGCCTGGGGAACGACACCTACTTCGTGGATAACGCCGGTGACGCCGTCGTGGAGGACCTCAACGGTGGCAATGACAAGGTGATTTCCACCCTCGACTACACTTTGACGGCCAATGTCGAGGCATTGACCTTGTCCGGTCCGGCCTTGAATGCCAGCGGTAATGAGCTGGGCAACGAACTGATCGGCAACGAACGCAATAACCGCTTGTATGGGGCTGCGGGCGATGACTTCCTGCAAGGTGGCAGGGGGGACGACCGCTATGTATTCGGCGTCGGCCACGGTCAGGATCACATCAGTGAAGACCTGGACGCGGCTGGCGGTATTGACACCATCGTGTTCGAAGCGGGTATCAAGGAAAGCGATGTCGCTGTCGACCATTCGGCCAGGGGCATGGTGCTGCGCCTGAATGACGGCCAGCAAATCATCTCCGGCTGGACGGCCGCTCGCGGTCATAGCGTCGAGCGCATCGAGTTCGCCAACGGGACGGTCTGGAACACCGCGACGCTGTCGACCCAGGCCAATCGGGCGCCGACGGTATCGACAGCGATTGTAGACCAGAAGGTCGCCGAGGACAGTGCTTTCGTCCTGACGCTCGCGGCCAATGCCTTCGTCGATGCGGATACGGGCGACGCTCTCCAACTGAGCGCAACCCTGGCCGACGGCAAGCCATTGCCCGCCTGGTTGCGTTTCGATGCCCAGACTCGCACTTTCAGCGGTACGCCGAATAACGATGCGGTGGGTGATTTGTCGATCCGGGTCACCGCAACCGATAAGGCGGGGTTGTCTGTCAGCGATAGCTTTGAACTCCAGGTCAGCAATACCAACGATGCACCGGTCCTGGTCAAGGCCATTGCCGATCAGTCCGTTGTCGAAGGGGCGCCTTTGACGTTCGCGTTGCCGGCAAGCACCTTCGCCGATGTGGATGTGGCGGATACGCTGAGCATCACCGCGCAATCGGCCGACGGCCAGGCGCTTCCCGGCTGGTTGTCTTATGACGCCGCGAGCCGGACATTCAGCGGTACGCCGGGCAATGCGAACGTTGGCAAACTGGCCATTCGTGTCCAAGCGACCGACAAGGCAGGCGCAACGGTTTCCGATACGTTCGAAATCGATGTGCAGAACGTCAACAACGCGCCAACCGTCAATCTCGGCCTGGCGGATCAGGTGGCGAGCGAAGACGCCCGGTTCAGCTTCACTGTGGCGGCAAGCAGTTTCAGCGACATCGATGCGGGTGATGCCCTGAGCCTGGTTGCGACCACTGCCAGTGGCGGTGCGCTGCCGAGCTGGTTGACCTTCGACGCGCTCACCCGGACGTTCTCGGGTGTGCCGACCAATAACGATGTAGGGTTGCAAGCGATCAAGGTGACGGCCACCGACAAGGCCGGCGCCACCACGTCGGACATTTTCAACCTGACCGTTGCCAACGCCAACGATGCTCCGCAGCTCGTCAATGCGGTCGCCGACCTGAGCATCCAGAGCGGCCAGGCGCTCAGCTACGTGTTGCCCGCCAATGCGTTCGCCGATATCGATGCCGGGGATCGGCTGAACTACAAGGCGACGTTGGCCAACGGTTCGGCGCTACCTGCGTGGCTGGTATTCGATGCGGCCACTAGAACCTTCAGCGGCACGCCCACGCAGACTGGAACCGTTTCGGTCAAGGTTTCAGCAGTCGACCTGTCTGCTGCCGTGGCAAGTGATGTGTTCGATATCGTGGTCAATGCCCAAGCCGTCACCAACGGAACCGCGGGTGCCGATAGCCTCAACGGCGATGCCTTGGGCAACGTCATCAACGGGCTGGGCGGTAACGACTCGATTTACGGTCGAGAGGGTAACGATGTGCTGAACGGCGGTGATGGCGCCGACTGGCTTTACGGTGGGGACGGCAACGATACCTTGGACGGTGGCGCCGGTAATGACAATCTGCGAGGCGATTCTGGTAATGACACCTATCGGTTCTACCGAGGCATGGGCCAGGACAGCGTCACCGATTTTGACTGGACGGTCGGCAACGTCGACACCATCCAGGTCGCGGCCGATATTGCTCCGGCCGATGTGATCGTCACCCGGGACCAGACTTACCTCACGCTGGCGATCAAAGGCACGACCGATAAATTGTCGATCACCTTCTTCAATAGTTCGAACTACATCGTGGAGCGCGTCGAGTTTGCCGATGGAACGGTCTGGGGAATCGATGCCCTCAAGCAAATGACCAAAGGCGTCGCCAGCAGCGGTGCCGATACCTTGTTCGGTGACACCGGGGCCGATGTCCTCGATGGTCTGGAGGGTGACGACAAGGTCTACGGTGAGGCAGGTGACGACAGGCTGGAAGGAGGCGCCGGTAACGACTCGCTGGGAGGGGGTGATGGCAATGACATCCTCAATGGTGGTGCGGGTAACGATTATCTGAACGGCGATAACGGCAATGACCGCCTCGATGGCGGCATCGGAAACGATCGATTGTCGGGGGGCGCAGGCAACGATACTTATCTGTTCTACAGGGGCATGGGCCAGGACACGATCAGCGAGTTCGATTCGACCGCCGGAAACAGCGATACGATCAAGGTCGCCGCCGACATCAATCCCGGCGATGTCATCGTCAAGCGTGAGGGGAGCGATGTTTACCTCGCCATCAAGAACACCACTGACCGGATGAGCATCTACAGCTACACCGACGCCAACTATCAGGTTGAGCGCGTCGAATTCGTAGACGGTACCGTCTGGTCCGTCAACGATCTCAAGCGCCTGTCGGTAGAGGTCGCCACCAATGGCGCCGATACGCTGATCGGCGACGAAGCCAATGATCGGTTGGACGGGCTTGACGGTGATGACAAGTTGTCTGGCCTGGCCGGCAACGATGTGCTCAACGGCGGAGCGGGCCAGGACACGCTTGACGGTGGGATGGGGCAGGATACGCTGGACGGTGGAGCGGGCAACGACTTGCTGCACGGAGGCTCGGACAATGACACCTATCTCTTCCAGCGTGGTGGTGGCCAGGACGTGATTTCCGATCGCGACTGGACCAGGGGTAACCTTGACGTGATCAAGTTGGCCCAAGGAATCGGCCCAGGCGACATCAAGGTTGCACGCGTGGGCTACAATCTGGAACTGACGATCCTCGGTACCACCGACAAACTGACCGTCAACGAGTGGTTCCTTTCCACGGACTCGCAGGTCGAGCAGGTTCAGTTCGCCGATGGCACGCTCTGGGACGCCGCCACCCTGATGACCCTGTCCAAGGGCGTGGCGAGTGAGGGCAATGATGTCCTGCAAGGCGACGACGCCAGCGCCGACCTCATCAATGGGCTGGGCGGGGATGATTCGCTCTACGGACTGTCGGGCAATGACACACTCAATGGCGGCTCCGGCAACGACAAACTGTTTGGTGGCGCGGGCATGGACACGCTCGATGGTGGCGCCGGCAACGACTCGCTTTATGGGGATGCCGGTAACGATACCTATCTGTTCTACCGCGGGGTCGGGCAGGATTCGATAAGTGACTATGATTCTTCGGTGGGTAACCTGGATACGATCAAGGTAGGGGCAGGCCTCAAACCTTCCGATATCCAGCTCAGTCGAGACACCAGCAACCTCTTTTTGGGCATTGCAGGAACCACCGACAAGCTGACCGCTTCCAGCTGGTTCTCCAACAGCGCGTATCGGATCGAGCAGATCCAGTTCGACGACGGAACCCTCTGGAATGCCAACACCATCAAGAACATGACCAAGGGCACGGCAACTTCAGGTAGCGATGCACTGTTCGGCGAGGATGCACTGGCTGACTCGTTAAGTGGTCTTGACGGTGATGACAAACTTTACGGGTTGGGCGGTAACGACACGCTGTCAGGTGGCAACGGGGCCGATGAACTGAGCGGTGGCGAAGGCTCCGACACCTTGCTGGGTGGGGCCGGTGATGATCGGCTGTACGGCGACATCGGCGCCGACACCCTGGTGGGTGGGACTGGCAATGATCAGTTGAATGGTGATCGCGGGAATGATCTTTATCAATTCGAGCGTGGTGGTGGCCAGGATGATATCGACGATTTCGACACGGACGCCAATACCGATGTGTTGCAGTTCGGTGCCGGTATTTCCGCCGATCAACTCTGGTTCAGCAAGAAAGGCTCCGACTTGGAGGTGAGCGTCATTGGCACCGCCGATAAAGTCACGATCTCCAGTTGGTCTTTCTGGGGGCCGGGCAGTTGGGAGAAAGCCCAGCACATCGAGCAGTTCCGTACCGCCGATGGCAAAGTCCTGTTGGAAAACCAGGTCGATCAACTGGTAGGCGCCATGGCCGCTTTCGCGCCACCGGCACCGGGCGAGACTTCATTGCCGCAGAACTACCAGGCCTCGTTGAACGCTGTGATTGCCAGCAACTGGCAATAGTGCTCCAAGCTGCCGCGCCTCAAGGCGCGGCAGTCACATTGGTGGTACGGTTACCCTGATGCTAGACAAAAACGCCCGTCAGGGCGTTTTCTGATTAATACGACCTTTTTTCAACGTGATTAGCCGCTACGCTGATCTCTACTGATAACGGTCGCTCGCGGGTTCTCGACGGCCTATTAAACGGTTGTAAGGGAGGCCCTCCATGGACCGATTCACCGGCGGTTGCCTGTGCGGCAACGTTCGTATCCAAGCCTCGGGCCGTCCGTATCGGGTTGGCCTCTGTCACTGCCTCGATTGTCGCAAGCATCACGGCGCGCTCTTCTACGCTGCCGCTGTGTTTCCACAGGATGCCGTGACGATCGAAGGTGAAACACGGGATTACGCCGGGCGCTTTTTCTGCCCCCGCTGCGGCTCGTCGCTGTTCGCCCGCTCGGGTGAGGAAATAGAAATGCACCTTGGGACGCTGGACGCCCCCGATCAACTGATGCCCACCTACGAAAGCTGGACCGTGCGCCGTGAGGCCTGGCTGCCGGCGTTTCCGCTCACCCGACACTACGAGCATGATCGCGAGGGGACAGGGCGGGCCGAGGACTGAGGCTCGCCTGCAGTTACGAGTGACTTCAGGCAGGTTCACCTATGCACCACCATTGAACTGCGATTTCGTCGTCCGCTTGAGTCACGTCATGCCCGTGCTCTATGAAGTGCGCCGGGGTGTGTAACGCGAGTGTCTGGCTGAGCAGTTGTGGTTTGAGTGCATTTGTTTCGCCGAGAAACCGCAGGTAATAGTCCCGATCATAGAAGAGGGTGACTTCACTCTGATGCACCCATGGCCACGTCAGCAGGCACGCGACCCGGTAGTAGCCCTGTGAGCGATCAGCTGCATTGGACAGATGGGTTGCCGCTTCGAGCAATTGTTGGATACAGAAGGCCTGGACTTCAATCCGGGCCTGAGGGCCTTCGACCAAGGCCTCATGAACAGGAATCTTCCAGTTTGCATATTTCCTGTCACCAGGCCTTGGGTAAAAGTTGTCTTGAAAACTTGATGCCCAGCGCTCTATGGAACGAAGGCGGCGATGGGGGCCCCTGAGTGGTTTGTCATTGATGCTGATTTGCCGCATTGATGTTTCCTGCCGAGTGAGGTCCGGCTATTCTCCGCGCCGCGACGCGGTATTCCAAGGATGACCCTGGTGGGTTTCGTGTCATTTGATGACATCGGTTTCTGTCTCACTCAAACCCCACAATCGCCTTGATCTCCAGATACTCCTCAAACCCATGAACACCATACTCACGGCCATTTCCGGAGCGTTTGTAGCCACCGAACGGCGCCATCGGATTCCACGCCGGATAGTTCAACAGCACTTGCCCTGCGCGGATACGCGAGGCAACGCTGCGCGCCTGTTCAAGGTCCTGACCCTGAACGTGAGCGCCTAGCCCATAGACGGTGTCGTTGGCGATGGCGACCGCTTCATCCACCGTGTCATAGGGGATGATGCACAGCACCGGGCCGAAGATTTCTTCCTGGGCGATGCGCATGGCGCTGTCCACCTCGGAGAACACAGTGGGGCGCGTGTAGAAGCCTTTTGCAAAACCCTGCACGCGGCCTGGCCCACCACACAGCAGTTTTGCACCCTCGTTCAGGCCCACTTCGATCATGGCCTGCACGCGCTGGAACTGGGCTTGATTGGCGATGGGACCGAGGATGGTTTCTTCCGATTGCGGATCACCGACGATGATCGCATTGGCGGTGGCGGCAGCCAGGGCTTCGACCTCCGCTAACCTGTTCCTTGGCACGATCATGCGGGTCGGTGCGCTGCACGACTGGCCGACGTTGCGAAACGCCGACATCACCCCCGGTGGCACGGCTTTGTCGAAGTCAGCGTCTGGCAGCAGCACGTTCGGTGACTTGCCGCCCAACTCCTGGGTCACGCGTTTCACCGTCGGGGCGGCCGCCTGGGCCACCAACGCGCCTGCGCGGTTCGAGCCGGTGATGGAGATCATGTCGATATCGGGATGCGCCGCCATGGCCGCACCGACCTCGGCACCGCTGCCGTTCACCAGGTTGAAGACACCGGGAGGAAGGCCCGCGTCATGCACCAGTTGCGCGAAGAGCAGGGCGCTCAGGGGCGACAGTTCGCTGGGTTTGAGAACGACCGTGCAACCCGCCGCAATGGCCGGAGCGACTTTTGCGGTGATCTGATACAGCGGCCAGTTCCACGGCGTAATGAGACCGCAGACGCCGATGGGTTCGCGGGTAATGGCTGTGCCGCCTTCGACCTTCTGGAAACAATAGCTGGACAGCACATCGCGGGCCACGCGCACGTGCTCGGCCGCCAGTGGCACTTGCATCGCCCGGGCAAAACCGATGGCCGCGCCCATTTCCAGAGAGAGCGCCTGGGCCAGCGCCTCCTTTCGTTCAAGGATCAGTTCATGGATTCTGCCGATCACCAGCGCGCGCGAAGCTGGCGAAGTCGAGGACCAGCCGGGGAAGGCCGCCCGCGCCGCCGCGACCGCCCGATCAACATCCTCGCACGACCCTTGGGCGACTTGGGCAACAATCTCTTCGGTGGCCGGGTTGATCACCGGCAAGGTGGCCGCATTGCTCGGCGTCGACCAGGCTCCATTGATGTAAAGCTGTCGGGACGATTGCAGGTTATTCGAAAATTGGGCGGTCATCCAACGGGCTCCCATAGAGCGATAATGGCAATTATCAGCAGCACAATCGTGATGCAGTGTCTGTCATCAAGCTACCAAAACGACCCTGATGGGATGTGCCGTTCTTGAAGTGGGTGAAGGAGAATCTGCTGTATGTCGAACCCACTTCACGAAAACGTACCGCAGGTCAGTTTTTTTTCGCCGAGTCTTCCAGCGTGCGCGATAGCGCGTCGATAGCCGGCTCCGCAGGGACCTCAACGGCTGACTTGTCGTCGCTTTCCATGGACTTGCGAAACCCCTTGATCGTGTCACCGATATCCGCGCCCAAGCCCTTCAGGCGCTTGGTGCCGAACAGCATGATCACGATCAATAGAATGATCAGGAACTTCCAGATACTGATGCCGCCTATTCCCACGATGTGCGCTCCGTAGTGAGTGGTCTGTCAATCGGACGAAGGGTTCAATGTTCACGAAAGCGCGGACATCCCTGGCGAAGCGCTGTCCATCAAGCTCGCTTGCGTCATTGGCCGGATGCGAAGGGCGCCCGCGGATCGATGGTGTTCGCGGGCACCCAATGCTGTTGCGTTTACTTGACGGCGTAGAACTTGCGAACGTAGACCGTGCTCTTCCAGGCGCATGGCGCGCCTTTGGGCACGAATACGGTATCGCCGGTGTTGACCGCCAGCTCACTTCCGTCGGCCGCTTGCAGGGTGACGCGGCCTTCTATCAAGTGCATCAGCTCATGCAGTTTGTGCGGGCGTTCCCGGCGGGTGTAGGGCGTTGAGTCCCAGACACCGATGTTCAGGTTGGTCGACTCTTCGATGAACATGTTGTGCGAGCGGCATTGCGGCGCAGGGCTGAGCAGAATCTCGGCGTCCAGGCCCCGGGAGGGCGAGAGTGGGGCGAGCGGGTCGAGTCCGGTGAGGCCCGGGCTGCGTTCGTCGACGTTCTGGAGGTCGGCGCAAAATGCCCAACGGGAATTCGCCTGCGCTTGCACCTGGAGCGGCGAACCGCGACCGATCACGGCGCTGGCACCGGGGCCCAGTTCAAGGGTGCTGCCCAGGCTCTGCAGGATGACCCGTCCAGAATGGACCACGATCATCTCGACATAAGGGTACTTATCGATGCTGAATTGGCCACTGGCCTCGACCAGGCCGGCAGCGATTTCTCCGGCACTTGCATAGGCCGTTTTCCGTTGCGCACCGAAAGGATCTCCCGCGCCCAAGGGGCCAGCGGTAAATGTTGTCGAGACAGGGGTGCCGTCGGCGCGTGCCAACAGTACGGAGGTGGGTTCTAACATCAGGGTTCTCCAGGTAGGGATAGGTCAAGGCGCGGGATGTGTGCGTGGGTGGGGTCAGCCAATGGCCTGGCTCACCAGGGCGAACTGGTTAACGCCACCGACAGACTGAGGTGGGGTCCCGCGGGCCATTTGCGCGACTTTGTCGACCTGTTTCAGACCCGCTGTTTCGAGCCAATCGGACAGGTCGCGATCTGCCGGAATATCGATGCGTACGAACTCATCCGGCACCCGCGCCAACAACGCGGCTATCAGGTGTTTGGCCTGTTCAGGATTCTGCGCGATGATCGGGCCGATGCAGTGGCCGCGACCGAAGGCGCGCTGGATGGCGAAGGCGCACAACTGACCGTCACGCTCGATACCGACTGCGTGCTCGATGACATCGAACAGGTCGTTGAGCACGGTTGTCCGGTCCAGGCCGCTGCCGGCGTTGGCCAGTTCGAGTTGGCGCGCGCGATCGGCTACGGTCAACGGCCGGCACCGTTCACCGGCTGACAGGGCAGGCAGATCGGTGGTTTGTGCCTGGCCCTGATGCTGTTGGACCTGACCGAATTCGACGAAACCCTGACTGCTATAAAGCGGGACCCCGGCCAGTGTGGCGTTGAGGATGGCGGTGCGTGGCGTGCAGGCCTCGAGCGCCAGGTCCATCAGTTTGCGACCGATGCCTTGACCCTGATAATCGTCACTGACGATAACCAGGCCAATGGTGGCGTACGCGCCCTGTGGACAGGTGAATGCGGTACCGATCAAACGCTCGCCGTCTTCGGCGACGAAGCCCTCGGCGACACGCTGCAACATCGCCCAGTCCTCCAGGCGGTGAGGCCACTTCAATCGGACCGACAAGGCGTGGGCCGCTGTTACATCGGCGGCGGTCATGGGGCGATAACGATACGAGGGCTTGTGTGAGACGGACATGTCAGGTCTCCGTTAATGGTGGGACGGTGGCAAATTTTCACCGGCGATGAAGGCTATATCCCACTTGCTACGGGGCCTGACAAGGGGGCGGAGTCAATTCGGCAGATTCCCCAAGCGACCGCTCTACAGGCCCAATTTTTGACTTAAACGAGAGTCGCTATCAGCAATAAATACTTGGTGGTTTTTTGGGGGAATGGCAGTGAACGGGGCTTCGCAAAATGATCCAGAACAAAAAAAGGCGCCCGGATGGACGCCTCAAGGCTAAGGGAGCGTGGAGAAAGCCTTCAAGAAAACCGGCCGGCCCAACGAGAGAAAAGCCGACCGGGGAACACCGTTACAGGATGCTCAGCGGGTACTCGATGATCAGACGCACATCATCCACGTCGCTCTCATAGGAGCTGGAGCGGTGGGTGGCCTGACGCAGGCGAAAGGACAGATCCTTGGCCGAACCCGACTGGATCACGTACTTGGCTTCAATGTCGCGCTCCCATTGCTTCTCGTCGTCCGCACCGGCACGGAAGTAGGCGCCCGAGGGATCGGCCTTGGTGAAATCGATCTGATCACCCTTGACGTAGCGGGTCATCAGGGTCAGGCCAGGTACGCCGAAGCTGGCCATGTCGATGTCGTAACGGATCTGCATGGACCGTTCGTTGGGGCTGTTGAAATCGGAGTACTGCACCGAGTTCGCCAGCCAGATCGAATCAACACCGATGTAATCGAAGGTCTCGTCGCCATCAATCTTTTGATAGGCCAGACTGAGCTTGTGCGGACCGAAGGTGTAGGCGGCTTTGGCCGACCAACTGGTGGTGTCGATCTTGCCGGCACGGGCCTGCCCCTCGTCGCTGGTCTTGTAGGCGACCAGGCCGAAGTTCAGTGACTGCTTGTCGGCCAGCGGGAGGGTGTAGGAGGCGCTGCCGAAGTACTGGCGCCAGACCTCTTCGGCTCTGCTGGCGTAGGCCATCAGGCGCAGGTTGTCGTTGACCTTGTAGGAGCCGCCGAGGAAGTCGACGCTGTCGGCTTCGGCACCTGCGTAGCTGGTGATCAGCTTGTCATTGGAGTTGGTCGAGTTTCTACCGTTGTATGCGGTGAAGTGACCCGCTTCAAGAAAAAGATCATCGAACTCTTTGCTCGACACCTGGAAGCCGGTGGCTACTTCCGGCAGCAAGCGGTTGTCACCCATGGCGAACACCGGTGCGGTCGGGCGCTGTTCACCGAACTTCAGTACGGTGGAGGAGACACGCATCTTCACCGCTGCGCCAATCTCGCCGTATGAGTCCGGCACATTGGCGTCGGAGGTTTGGTTATTGCTGATCGGCAGCAGGCCGTTGCCGACCCGGCCCCGACCGGTATCCAATTTGACCCCGCCATAAGCGAAGGCATCAGTGCCGAAGCCGATGGTGCCCTGGGTGAAGCCTGAAGCGAAGTTCAGCATGGCGCCCTGTGCCCATTCCTCACGATAGCCATTGCGCTCGCTGGCCGGCTTGGCGCCGTTGCTGCCCTGGCTGTTGCGGCCACCGTTGCGCAAGTCGCGGTTCATGTAGAAATTACGGTTGAGCAGGTTCAGGCTGCTGTCCTCGATAAAACCCTTGGCTTCCTCTTGCTGGCTGGCGATGGCCAGCTGCGAGGCAGTGGCGGTGACCGCCAGGGCAAGACAGCTGTGTTTCACGACGTTCATGGGTGACTCCATTGGATTTTTATTAGTGTTCGTTGCCCCGGCGTCGGACAACGCTTTTGTGGCAGACCAGTGAACTGCTCCAGGGCAAATGGGTGAGGACATGAGCCTGGTCGGCTACCTCATTGCGTTTGGAATCCGATCCCTGTTGCCCTGGGAGCGGTGGCTGTATCGCAGCTGCCGCCAGGGCTGACAAGAGGCCGAAAGTAATTTGGTAGATTGCATAAAAAATGGCTCGATAGACCGCATCTACGGCTCAAATCGATTGCATTGTCGGCAGCAAATGTCGGCTGATTTTTCTCGAGCGAATGCTTGGTTACCGCGCCACCGAGCGGCTCTCCAGCCCTTTTCGGGAACCGTTCATGAGTGGATTTCGCCCAGGTATCGTCCAGGCGAGTGCTACGAAGTCCAGCAGGGTTGGAAGCGGTGGTTGTCCAGAGGCGGGTGGTCCTGACGGATAAAAAAAAAGCGGGAGCAAAGCTCCCGCCAAACAACGAAGAAGGACGTTCAGAACTCGGAGACCTTGCCCCAGACCCCTTTGTTCAGGCGAGCAAGTGTGTATTGAGTGTGGTCCACAAATGGCGTCGTACCCGTCGCCAGTTCGGCAATCAGGCGTCCGGCACCGGGGCCGATGCCGAAGCCGTGACCCGAGAAGCCGGCGGCTAGAATGAAACCGGGCAGGTTTTGTGCTTCGTCGATGACCGGGACACCGTCTGGGGTGCTGTCGATATAGCCTGCCCAACCGGCCTGAACGGGCACGCTGCCCAAGGCGGGCAACAGTCGGCGTGCGCGGGCAAGGGTCTCCCTCAGGATTGCCTCCGACGGGCGAGGGTCGAGGATACGAACGCGCTCCATCGGCGTAGGCCGGTCGAGCGCCCACTTGCGTAGCGTCTCGTGTCCGTACTGCCAACCTTGCAGATCGCCGGGGGAAAGCATTTGCCAGCGTTTGGCGAACATCGGCAGAAAGTACGAGGAGAACCGAAGTTGCTGCGGCGTCGGATCCACGCATGCCCGTCCGGAAATGGCCAGAGTATGGCCGCCATCCCCGCGTCGCGTGACGGTCACGTCGCTGGTATGAAGTGTATCGGGAAGCCCTTGGGCCCCCGGCATGACCGACAGGATGCTCGATCGCACCGATGCCTGCGGAAAGCGGATGCCGAGCTGGGCACAGAAAGAGGAGGCCCAGGCACCGCCGGCCATCACTACCCGACGGGTTTTGATCACGCCCTTTTCAGTAATGACCCCCGACACCTGGCCGGCTTCGGTCTCGACGCCGCGGGCGGCACAGAATTGATGTATCGAACCGCCATGTTTGAGCACACCCTTGGCAATCAAGGGGGCCGCCCGTGACGGATCGGCGATACCATCGGACGGCGAAAACACTCCTCCCAACCAGGGTCTGCCGGTTGCCGCGCCGCGTTGCGTGGCTTCGGCGCTGCTCAGCATATGGGTCGTGACCCCTTGGGTAAGCGCGAAGTCGCGCCATTTTGCCCAACCATCCAGTTCGGCCTGGCTATTCGAGAGATAGAACAATCCGCAGCGACGAAAACCGAGGTCCTCGTCGAGATCGGCGGTGATCTCTTCCCAGAGCGCGAGGCTTTTGGTCGATAACGGCAGCTCACGCGCGTCACGGTTCTGCTGCCGGCACCAGCCCCAGTTGCGGCTGGACTGCTCGGCGCCTATGCGACCCTTCTCGATCACAGCGACACTCATACCCTGACGGGCCATGAAATAGGCGGCGCATACGCCGATGATACCGCCGCCGATGACGACGGCATCGGCGCTCTTTGGCAGCTCCGGTGTGGAGGCAATGGTTATCAAGGGAGCCGGCATTCTATTCTCCAGGCCTGAAATCTATTGTTTTACGGCTATGCAACGAGCAATGCAGACAGCGGCTGCAAAGCGGCCTCACTACGATGACATCATTGCCCGCCGATGAGTCGGCACCCACAGAATCAGGGCGGTCAACAAATGCCGTTGCGTTGATCCCATATTAGGCATCTCGGCCCGACGGGGCCTGTCGTATTGAGTATGCGCAATCGCAGAATCGGGCGTTTTCGAGGGTGCGCTCGGAAGTTTATGCTGCGGCGGGCGGAGTTATCGGCGCACCAGGTCCTATAGCTTTAGCGCTGACTGTTGCGCCCATCACTTGCTGCTCGCCTTTTCGTATGTCCTTCCCTCTTGGAGCAAGGTGGCGCGAAGCGACGCGTGCGGGCAACGAGCATGCCCGTTGCCACCATCATCGGGTATTCAGGCCCTTCACCCCGCCCGATGAGTACTCAGCTCAAGCGTGGTTGTAGGGTTGGAGCGTTTGCTTTGGTCGATTGCGATGAAAATAGTCGGAAATTGCGTATTCCCAAGGCATCCGGAATTTTCTGCTGAGTGCTCGGCGGCATACTAATCGCAGCAAACCGGCAATGCATTCTTGTGAGACTCGCGCCGAACATGGCGAGCAATCCTGTCTTGATGAGGCTTGCGTAAATCCTTGCCAACCACAGATACCCTGATCAGAGAACAGCGAGGTCCTGTAGATGAAAACACTGCTGCTTACTAAAGACGAAGTCGGCAGATTGATATCTATTAAGGAAGTCATAGGTACGGTGGAAGAGGCATACAAGGCTTTCAGCAGTGGGCAGGTGGTTCAGCCTGACTATATTGGGATACACCTTCCTGCGCCGCGTGGAGAGATCGACTTCAAGGTCGGTTACTGCAAGACCAATGAAATCATCTCAATGAAAGCCTCTTCTGGCGGCTTCCTCGATAACCCGACGGCGCATGGCGTGCCCAACGGCATGGGCAGCGTTTTGCTGTTCGATGCCAATAGCTGCGCGCTGATCTGCGTGATGGATGGCAGTTTGCTCACCGGTCTAAGAACGGGTGCCTCGGGTGCTGTCTCGGTCAAGGCGCTGGCGAGAAAGAACGCGAAGAAGATCACCTGCATAGGTAGCGGCAACCAGGCGCGGATGCAGATTCGCGCTATCAGCCTGGTGATGCAGATCGAAGAGATCCATGCCTGGAGCAGAAACCCGGAGACGCTCGCCGGTTTCAAGGCGGATATCGAAGGCGAGTTCGCTATTCCTGTAATCCTGGCCGATTCGAAGAAGGAGGCGGTCGAGCAGGCCGACATCCTGATCACCACCACCCGTGGCAAGGGCCCGCTGGTGGAAGCGAGCTGGGTGAAACCCGGCACCCATATCGTCGCCATCGGCACGGATATGAAAGGTAAGCAGGAGCTCGACCCCGAGATATTCAGGCACGCCAAGGTAGTCAACGACTCGATCTCCCAGTGCATCGATAAAGGGGAAACCTGGCATCCGCTGAACGAAAAGATCATCAGCCTGGGCGATATCCACGGCGAGCTCGGCGAGATCCTGCTGGGCACGAAGCCGGGCCGGGAGAACGATGAAGAGATCACGATCTTCGACTCCACCGGCATGGCCATACAGGACAACACCACGGCCGAAAAAATCTATCGAAATGCACTTGAAAACAACGTCGGAACTTTCTTTGCGTTCCTTTGAGTTGTGTTTTTTCGGCAGTACCTGATCAAGAGGAAATTACATGCGCGACCATCCAACCATTCAGGACGTTCGAGACGCACAGGAACGGCTGCGACCACATATCAAGCATACGCCGCTACTGCGCGCGGAGAAGCTAGAGAAAGCCGCCGGTTGTCAGCTCTATCTGAAGCCCGAAACCCTGCAGATCACCGGGGCGTTCAAGATCCGCGGCGCACTGAACAAGACGCTCTCGCTGCCCAGGGAAGAGATCGCCAATGGCATCATCGCCACCTCGTCCGGCAATCACGCCCAAGGGCTTGCCTACGCCGCCCGCATGCTGGGCGTAAAAGCCATTCTGGTGCTGCCGGTGACCACTCCGAAGATCAAGATCGCCAATACCGAAGCCCTCGGGGCGCAGGTCATTCTCTTCGATGGCGACACCGCCGCCCGCTGGAAAAGGGTGTACGAGATTGCCGAGGAAAACCGCTATGCGGTCGTTCACGCCTTCGAGGACCCACTGGTGATGGCCGGCCAGGGCACCATCGGCTGTGAGATCCTGGAGGACCTGCCGGATGTGGACACGGTCATCATCCCCATGGGGGGGGGCGGCCTGATTTCCGGCATCGCTACCGCCATCAAGGAGACTCGCCCGTCGGTGCGGGTCGTCGGTGCCGAACCTGCCTTGACGCCCAAGTACTACCACAGCCGGTTGAACAAGCAGCGCACCACATTGCCATTGAGGAACACCATCGCCGACGGTTTGCGCATCAGCGTGCCGGGGCAGAACCCCTATCCCATCATCGAGCGCTACGTGGACGAGATCGTCCTGGTCGAGGACGAGCACATCGTCCAGGGCATGCGCGCCCTAGCCAAGGACGCGAAACTGATCGCCGAGCCCGCCGCCGCGATCGGCATCGGCGCTCTGCTGGCGGGCGTGGTCAAGTTGCGGCCGGATGAGAAGGTCTGCGTGGTACTGACCGGCGGCAACTGGGACCTGGGCGATCTGGCCGAGGTATACGGTGCTGCAGAGTAAGCGTGCGGTGCATGGTGAGGAGGCGGGCAGAGTAAGTGATGTGGCCTCGACCCTTCGATAAAGAACGCCCCTCCTTGATGGAGGGGCGTTTTCGTTTGTGCTGTCTCAATGATGCGTTGCATGAGGGGTGAACCCATTTGCAGGGGGTAGGGAACAGAGCTTACTCGGCTACGCAGAATCTGCTGTTTCGCCGCGCAGGCAACACTTGCACCTCTTGTGAGAGACCGTCCTGGCCACAAGAAATCGGGCGAGCAGGTTTCTTTCGAGGTCGGCCGCAGCTCCTGCCAGCATACTGCGGATCGAACAGGAATCTGCTTGAGAGACCCGGCAATAGAGCATTTCCGTAGGGCCGGGATTCATAAACTTGTAGTCACCAACCTGTCATCCAAATCCTGGAGATCGTCCAAGTGACCTACAAACCGAAATTCATCAGCTTCGATTGCTACGGCACGCTCATCAACTTCGAGATGGGCCCGACCGCGAAAAAACTCTTCGAGGATCGTGTGCCGAGCGAGCGGATGCCGGCCTTCCTCGACAGTTTTCGCTTCTACCGCCTCGATGAGGTACTGGGTGAGTGGAAGCCGTTCTTCGACGTGGTGGAAAACGCCATTCAACGCACGTGCAAGAAGCACGGCATAGAGTATCGTCCTGCCGATGCGCTCGCTCTGTACGAGGCCGTGCCCACTTGGCAGCCGCACCCGAACGTCGTTGAGACACTAGAGGCAATCGCTCCGCATGTTCCGCTGGTGATCCTGTCGAAACGCGGTCTACACCGCCGAGCAAGCCTGCGCCTACAAGCCGCGGGCGCAGATGTTCGAATACATGTTCGATCAGCTCGGCTGCGGGCCGGAGCAGATGATGCACGTCTCCTCGAGCTTTCGTTACGACCTGATGACAGCCTCGGATCTGGGCTTCATGGCCAAGGTCTTCATCGACCGTGGTCACGAGCCTGCCAGATGGAAAAGGCGCTTTTTTTCCTGCTGTGATGGTCTCGCCGGGATATACGCGGTGAGACTCAAAACCCCGCCATAACGATAACGGGCACTTCCCTCGGGAAGCGCCCGTTTCGCGTTCATGGCGAGCGCATTCCCCGCACAGGCAGCGATCTATACTTGTTGAAACAGGGGCGATCAATGATCCGTAAGGGAGCATATGACGCTGCGGACGCCCTCTTCTGTGGCGTCCCGCAAAGTCTGCTGAGGGTGGGCGGAAAAACGGCGGTTTATGTCGAGCGGCTGACGCTTTTAACGCCATATGCTGGTTTCACGGTGCTGTAATAAAGCTGTGGTGCTGCGATGCATCGTCGCTCTTCAAGAGCAGAAAATGCTTGGTAGCGCATGACCTCAACGAACCTCCAGGACTGCCCCAATGAGCTTTCTTAAACCTAAGTACATCACTTTCGACTGCTATGGCACGCTGACCAACTTCCAGTTGGGCACCATGACTCGTCAACTGTTCGCAGATCGCGTGCCTGCCGCCCAGATGGATCAGTTCGTCCAGGACTTCTCTGCCTATCGCCTGGATCAGGTGATGGGGGACTGGCGTCCTTACGATGAGATCCTCAAGACGGCCATCGCTCGTGTGTGCAAGCGCTGGGGAGTCGAGTATCGCGGCGAAGGTCAGCTGTATTACGAAGCCGTACCGACTTGGGGACCGCATGCCGACGTGACGGCCGGCCTGGCAAAGATCGCCGACAAGATCCCGCTGGTGATCCTCTCCAACGCGATGGACGAACAGATCATGTCCAACGTCGACAAGCTGGGTGTGCCTTTCCACAAGGTGTTCACCGCCCAACAGGCCCAGGCCTACAAGCCACGCCTGCAAGCCTTTGAATACATGCTCGATAACCTTGGTTGTGGTCCGGAGGACCTGCTGCACGTGTCCTCGAGCTTCCGTTACGACCTGATGTCAGCCGATGACATGAAGATCAAGAACAAGGTCTTCGTCGCCCGTGGCCACGAACAGCCGGGTAACACCTGCTACAGCTACCATCAGATTGCCGATATCGGTGGGCTGGCCGGTCTGGTCGGTCTCTGATCCCTGGCGGCTGGTCTTTAAGGCATAAGGGGTTGCACATGCACAGTGAATCTTACTGGCTCGATACGGCACCGATGTTTACCGGTGCGCAGACCGGTGCTCTGCCGAGACAGGTGGACGTGGCCATCGTTGGCGGTGGCCTCACTGGGCTGTCGGCTGCCCGGTCTCTGGCCCTCAAAGGGGCCAGTGTGGTGGTGCTGGAGGCTGGGCGGGTGATCGGCGAAGCTTCCGGGCGCAACGGTGGACATTGCAGTACCGGTGTGGCCCAGGACTACGCTGGCCTCACTGCCAGCCTCGGCGCCGACACCGCGCGGGCCTATTACCAGGCGTACGAACGTGCGGTGCAGAGCGTGGTCGCGCTGGTGGAGCAGGAGCAGATCGCCTGCGACCTCAAGCGCAACGGCAAGCTCAAGCTGGCGGCCAAACCACAGCATTACGAAGGGTTGGCGCGAACCTGCGAGCTGATCCGTCGCGAGGTCGATGCCGATGTCGAGTTGTTGTCGGCCGAGCAGGCTCGCCGCGAAACAGACTCGGCTGAATTCCACGGTGGGTTGTTGCAACGCAACGGCGTACAGATGCATATCGGGCGTTTCGGCGTCGGCTTGGCCGAGGCGGCCGCCAGACGTGGAGCGCTGATTTACCAGGACACGCTGGTCAAGGCCTGGAAAGCCAATGCTGACGGCTATCAGGTCAGCACCAGCAGGGGCTCCTTGCAAGCCAAGCAGATTCTGTTGGCGACCGGTGCCTGTCAACACGGTGAGTTGAGTTGGTATCGGCGGCGGATCGTGCCGGTGGGCAGCTTCATCATTGCCACTGAAACGCTGTCGCAAGCGTTGCTCGACCGCATGCTGCCGCAGCGTCGGTCGTACGTCACCAGTCGCATGATCGGCAACTACTTTCGCGTAACCCCTGACAACCGATTGCTGTTCGGTGGCCGGGCTCGTTTCGCCATGTCTGGAGGAAACTCTGACGCCAAGAGCGGCAAGATCCTGCAGGCGGCGATGGCGCAGATGTTTCCGCAGTTGGCCCAAGTGAAAATCGACTACTGCTGGGGCGGGTTGGTGGATATGACCTCCGACCGCCTGCCGCGCGCCGGTCAGCATGGCGGCGTCTACCACTCCATGGGCTACAGCGGTCATGGGGTGCAGATGTCGGTGCACATGGGCCAGGTGATGGCCGAGGTCATGGACGGCAAGGCCGAGGCCAACCCCTGGGGTGAACTGGATTGGCCGGCGATTCCCGGGCATTTCGGCAAGCCTTGGTTCTTGCCGGCAGTGGGACTCTATTACCGCCTACAGGACTATTTGCATTGAGGCTGTTTGATGTTCGCGTGCAATGGCGTGCACGGACATCATTGTTCGAACCACTGAGTTTGTTGCTTCACCGTCGTTTGCGTTACCAGGTCGCTCAGGCTTGACCGTGAGCATTTGAGCCTTCTCATTATCGACAGGTAGAACCGATATGACTGACAACAAGAATAAATCCGAATCCCCACTGATCACCGGTGAAGAAAGCCTGCGTGTTTTTGAGGGACTCAATCGGGGCATGTCACGCCGTGATGCGTTGCGTATGCTGGGTATGGCCGGCGTGGCGGTTGCGGGTGCGGGCAGCCTGTTCGGCCCGGCCGGCAAGTTGTTCGCCGCGGAGGCCGGCGCGACAGTCGGCGCGGTGGGTAAAGGCAAGCGGGGCGGCCGCATCAAGGTCGCCAGTGCGACCAGCTCGACCGCCGATACGCTGGATCCGGCCAAGGGCTCGAACTACACCGATTACTGCCGTCACAACATGTTCTATAACGGCCTGACGACGCTGGACGAGGCACTGGTGCCGCGCATGGCGCTGGCGGAATCGTTCGATACAAGTGACGCGACCTCCTGGACGATCAAACTGCGCAAGGACGTCGTCTTTCACGACGGCAAGCCGTTCACTTCGGCCGATGTCATTTATTCGCTGAATCGTCACAAGGTTCCCCAGGTCGGCTCCAAGGCGTTGACCACCGCGCAGCAGTTGGATGAGGTTAAAGCCACCGGGCCGCATGAAGTGCAGATCCGCTTGACCAGCCCGAACGCCGACTTGCCGGCCATTCTCGCCACTACGCACTTTCTCATCGTGCGTGACGGCACCACCGATTTCGCTGTCGCCAATGGCACCGGTCCTTTCAAGTGTAAGGAGTTCCAGCCGGGCGTGCGTTCGATCGGCGTGCGCAACGACAGCTACTGGAAGCCGGGCCTGCCTTACCTGGACGAAGTCGAGTTTTTCTCGATCCCGGACGAGGCCGCTCGCATCAGCGCCTTACTCGCCGGTGACGTGGACCTCATCAACCCGGTCAACCCCCGTTCGACTTCGCGCATCCTGGAGAGCAGCAAGGTAGGGCTGATGGAGTCCCGGACCGGTGGCTATACCAATCTGGTGATGCGCGATGAACTGGGCCCGAACCAGAATCCTGACTTCGTGTTGGCGATGAAGTATCTGCTCGACCGTAAACAGATCAATCGAGCCGCCTTCCGTGGTTATGGCGCCATCGCCAACGATCAGCCGATCGCCTCGAATAGCCGCTACTACTTCGCCGATCTGCCGCAGCGTCAGTTCGACCCGGAGAAGGCCAAGTTCCACCTGCAAAAGTCCGGCATGGTCGGGCGCACCCTGCCGCTGGTGGCTTCCGAAGCCGCCACCGGCTCGTTGGACATCGCCCAGTTATTGCAACTGTCGGCTCAGCAGATCGGACTCAAGTTCGATATCAGGCGGGTGCCGGCGGATGGTTACTGGTCCAATCACTGGATGAAGCATCCACTGGGTTTCGGCAACATCGGTGCGCGTCCAACCGCCGATTTGATGTTCAGCCTGTTCTACCAATCCAGCGCCGGCATGAACGAATCGGGATGGAAAAACGAGCAGTTCGACCAGTTGCTGGTGGCTGCGCGCGGGGAGACCGACGACGCCAAACGCAAGCAGATGTACGCAGATATGCAGGTGCTGGTGCATGAAAAATGCGGCATCGGTATCCCGCAGTTCACCAGCAGTCTCGATGGGCACAACGCCAAGTTGAAAGGTCTGGTTCCCCATCCACTCGGTGGATTGATGGGTTACATGTTTGCTGAGCACGTCTGGCTGGATGCCTGAGCGAATAGCGCAACGATAGCTCGATAACCAAGGCGCGCCTGCGGGTCCCTGCAGGCGTCGTCATCAAGTAAAGGTATCCATTATGAACAGCACTATTGCGCGCCTTGTTTCCAGTCGGCTGGCTGTAGGCGTGCTTACGCTGCTTATCGTGTCGCTCGTGGTGTTTTTTCTCACCAGCCTGCTGCCGGGTGATGCTGTCCAGGAACAGCTCGGCCAGGACGCAACGCCGGAAGCGGTGGCGGCAATGCGCACGTTGTTAGGCCTGGACCAACCGGTGTACCTGCGGTACGTGCATTGGCTGGGCGGGTTGATCACCGGCAATCCCGGTGTGTCTCTGGTCAATGGCATGGCGGTCGACGAAATGATCGCGAGCCGTCTGCCCAACACCCTGCGCCTGGCATCGATCGCTGCGCTGGTCTCGGTGCCGTTGGCGCTGACGATAGGCATTTTGTCAGCGATGTACCGCGGTTCGATTTTTGACCGCTACAGCAACATGCTGGCGGTTTTCGCCGTCTCCGTGCCGGAGTTCCTGATAGCCACAGTCGCGGTACTGATCTTCGCGGTCAAGCTGGGTTGGCTGTCGGCGCTGTCGCGTGACGTCGAGGTCGAGTCTTTCGGTGAACTGGTGCGCGTCTATGCGATGCCGGTGCTGACGCTGTGTTGTGTACTGGTGGCGCAGATGGCGCGCATGACGCGGGCTGCGCTTATCGACCAACTGAGCAGCCCCTATGTCGAAATGGCGGTGCTCAAAGGCGCGCGACCGATACGGGTGGTGCTTCGTCATGCGCTGCCCAATGCAATCGGACCGATTGCCAACGCCATCGCACTGAGCCTGTCGTACCTGCTGGGCGGTGTCGTCATCGTCGAGTCGATCTTCAACTATCCGGGTATCGCGACACTGATGGTAAACGGTGTAGCCACTCGTGACATGCCGCTGGTGCAGGCGTGCGTCATGTTGTTTTGCCTGGGTTTCCTGGTGCTGGTACTGCTGGCTGACCTCTGTGCAATTCTGTCCAACCCGAGGCTGCGCAAATGAAACTTGACATGACTCCACCAAAGCCGGGCATAGGGAACGGCATCAAGCAGGATGGATTGAAGCAGACCGTTGCGCTGACTCATCGTCGTCGGCTCAAACTGACGCTGGGCGGCTTCATTGGCCTGGTGATCGTGAGCTTCTGGGCGCTGATGGCCATCGCCGGCCCGCTGTTGGCACCCTACGATGCCAACGCGATGCCCAGCGAAGGCTTCTTCGGCCCACTCAGCCGGCAGTTTCCGTTGGGCACCGACTACCTGGGGCGGGACATACTCAGCCGGTTATTGCACGGCGCGCCCTACACCATCGGCGTGGCGTTGGCGGCGACCGTGCTTGCCTGCATGGCGGGTGTGGTGCTTGGGCTGGTGGCGGCTGCCTCCGGTGGCTGGGTCGATGCACTCATAAGCCGTACCGAAGATGCGTTGATCTCCATCCCGAACAAGATTTTCGCGCTGTTGATGGTGGCCTCGTTCGGCTCCTCCGTGCCGTTGCTGTTGTTCATGGCCGCATTCGCCTATATGCCGGGCTCCTTCCGTATTGCACGTGCGGTGGCGGTAAACGTCATGACGATGGACTTCGTCCGGGTCGCTCGTACCCGGGGTGAGGCCATGCCCTACATCATCTTCATTGAGGTGCTGCCGAACATGCTGCGTCCGGTGCTGACCGATTTTGGCCTGCGCTTTGTGTACGTGGTGCTGCTGCTGAGCGCGATGAGCTTCCTCGGACTGGGCATACAACCGCCGGACGCGGACTGGGGATCTCTGGTGCGAGAAAACATCCAGGGCCTGGAGGAAGGTGCTCCAGCTTTATTGGTGCCGGCGCTGGCCATCGCCAGCCTGACCATGGGGGTCAACTTGCTCATCGACAGCTTCGGCGGGCGATCCAAGCGCGGGACGGAGAAGTGAAATGAACGAGATCGTCAGAGTAAGTGGCCTGCGTGTGGCCGCCCGAAATGAAGAGGGTATCGACGTTCCGATCGTACACGGTGCCGATTTAAGCCTGAATAAAGGTGAAGTACTGGCGCTGATCGGCGAGTCCGGTTCCGGCAAGAGCACCATCGCGTTGTCACTGATGGGTTATGCCCGCAGTGGTTGCAACATTGTCGGCGGCTCGGTACGTATCGGCGATGTCGACGTGCTCAAACTGTCGAATGCCGAGCTGGCAAAGTTGCGCGGGCGCACTGTGGCTTATATCGCACAGAGCGCGGCGGCAGCATTCAATCCGTCCATGAGCATCATGGAGCAGGTGATCGAAAGCGCGTTAATCCACGGCACTCTGTCGCGGCACGAGGCGCAGGCCAAGGCCGTCGAATTGTTTCGGGCGCTGGCGCTGCCGGACCCTGAAGGCATCGGTGCGCGCTATCCGCACCAGGTCTCAGGCGGCCAGCTGCAACGGTTGATGGCGGCGATGGCGCTGATCACCGATCCGGCATTGGTGATCCTCGACGAGCCGACCACGGCGCTGGACGTCACCACGCAGATCGAAGTGTTGCGCGCCTTCAAACGGGTGGTTCGTGAACTCGGCACAACGGCCGTGTACGTTTCGCACGACCTGGCGGTGGTGGCGCAGATGGCCGACCGTATCGTGGTGTTGCGCAATGGTCAGATCCAGGAAAACAGCAGTACCGAACAGATCCTCATAGAACCGGAACATCCCTACACCCGTAGCCTGCTGTCGGCAATGAAGCCGACGGCGAGCCGTGACACGGCCGATCAAGGCGCGGGCCCGTCGGACAATGATCTGCTGCTCGACGTCCGTGGCCTCGAGATTTGCTATGGCGTCAAGAAGGTCCTGCAGGATGTCGACCTGCAGGTTCGCAGAGGCGCGGCAGTTGGCGTGATCGGTGAGTCGGGATCGGGGAAAACCACGCTGGCTCAGGCCATCGCCGGCTTGGCGGAGCCGACGGCCGGGCGGATCCTGCTGGACGGCCAGCCGCTCAGCAAGACGCTGGCTGGCCGCACCCGCGAGCAGTTCCGACGCATTCAATTCGTATTCCAGAATGCTGATACGGCGCTCAATCCTCGACACAGCATCGAAGATATCCTGGGCCGTCCGTTGCGCTTCTACCACGGCATGAAGGGTGCGCAGCGCCAGCGTCGAGTGGCCGAGTTGCTGGAGTTGGTGCAACTGCCGGCAAGCATCGCGCAACGCCGGCCCGGCGAGTTGTCCGGCGGGCAGAAACAGCGGGTCAACCTGGCGCGGGCGCTGGCCGCAGAGCCGGACCTGATCCTGTGTGACGAAGTGACCTCGGCACTGGATACCGTGGTAGGGGCGGCGATCCTCGAACTGTTGCGTGACCTGCGTCGCGACCTGGGGGTTTCCTACCTCTTCATCAGCCACGACATTTCTACCGTCCGCGCCCTGTGCGACGACATCGTAGTGATGTACAGCGGCCACAAGGTCGAGGCGGGTGACTGTGAGTCGTTCGTCCAGGTGCCGTTCCATCCCTATACCGACCTGTTGATCAATTCGGTGCCGGAGCTGCGCCAGGGTTGGTTGGAAGGCTGCAATGCCTCCCACGGCGACCTGCCGCCGATCAACGCGGTGGATACCACCGCGCACCTGTGCCCGTTCCTCAATCGCTGCCCGGTGCGTATCGACGGGCTCTGCAATCGCAGCGCGCCGCCACGCCGGAACATCGCCGGCGGCAGCGAGGTTCTGTGCCACCACGAAAGTGCCGAGCTGCTCAAGGCACAGCAAGGATCGACCAGCCTGAAACGGGTGGGGACCTACGCATGAACGCGCGTTTCGTACGCTTGGCCGAGGGTCAACGGGCAAGGGTGAGGCTGATGGTTGATGGCGAACCCATCGAAGCCTTGCAGGGCGACACCCTGATGGTTGCGTTATTGACCCGGGTGTCGGCTCTGCGCCAGTCAGAATTCGATCCAGGCCAGCGCGCCGGCTTCTGCCTGATGGGCGCCTGCCAGGATTGCTGGGTCTGGACCCGCGACGGCGGGCGTCTGCGCGCCTGTTCCAACGAGGTTCGCGAAGGGCTGGATATCGTGACCAGACAGCCGGAGGCGCTATGGCCATTGCGCGGCTGAAAGACCTTCAAAAAAACGCTGTGCGCGTCGTGATAGTGGGTGCCGGCCCGGCCGGCACACGCTGTGCCGAGACGTTGGTGGCAGCCGGTATCAGGCCGATTGTGCTGGACGAAAACCGTCGCGACGGCGGCCAGATCTATCGTCGCCAGCCCGAGGGTTTCGGCCGCGATTACGCCACCCTGTACGGTAGCGAGGCGGACAAGGCCAAAGCGTTGCACGATAGCTTCGACCGCTTGCGCGGGCAGATCGATTACCGGCCCGATACCCTGGTGTGGAGCCTGAGCCCGGGGCGACTGTGTTGCGTCAGCCAGGGCAAGCACACGAGCGTTGATTACGATGCGCTGATCCTCTGCACGGGCGCCACCGACCGCTTGATGCCGGTCGCCGGCTGGCAGTTGGCGGGTTGCTATAGCCTCGGCGGCGCGCAGATCGCCCTGAAGGCGCAGGCGGTTGCCATCGGTCGCCGGGTGGTGTTCCTGGGCAGCGGTCCGCTGCTCTACCTGGTCGCCAGCCAGTACCTCAAGGCCGGCGCCGAGGTGGCCGCCGTGCTCGACACCTCGCCGCTGCGCAAACGCATATTCGCCTTGCCCAAACTGCTGGCTCGGCCACGGATGTTGTTCACCGGCCTGCAGTTGCTGGCCAAACTTTTCCTCGCGGGTATCCCGGTGCGCCTGGGTGTCGAGCCGCAGCAGCTAGTGGGCGAAACGAGCACAGGCGTCAGCGCCGTGCATGTGCGCACCGCAGACGGCCAAAGCCTGCAGGTCGACTGCGATGCGGTCGCCCTCGGTTATCACCTGCGCCCGGAAACCCAGTTGGCCGACCTCGCCGGGTGCCGTATGCGCTTTCATGAGCCCTCGCAACAGTGGGTGCTGGATACCGACGAAGAGGGCCGCACTTCGGTCGAAGGTGTGTATGCCGCCGGCGACGGTACGCAAATACGCGGCGCCGATGCCGCCGAACATGCCGGGCGCCTGGCCGCCATGGCGTTGCTGCAGGATCTGCGGCAACCCGTGAGCAGCGAGGCGCTGGTCCAGCAGCGATGCGCCTTGGCCGTGATGGAACAGTTCAGCCGGGGCCTGTATCAGGCCTTTCCCTGGCCGGCGGCGCAAGCCCAGGCGCTGGCGGACGCAGCAATCGTCTGCCGGTGCGAGATGATCACCGCTGGCGAGTTGCGCGACGCGGTGCGCGAGAAGGGCGCCTGCGAGGTCAATCGTGCCAAGGCCTTCAGTCGGGTTGGCATGGGCCGCTGCCAAGGCCGCTACTGCTCGCAGGCTGGCGCCGAGGTGATCGCCGCGGCGGCTGGCGTCCCGGTCGAGCAGGTCGGCCGTCAGCGCGGCCAGGCGCCGGTCAAGCCGCTGTCGATGCTGGCCGAGGAAGTCAAGTCAGTCGATGAGGTATCGCCGTGAGCGTTGAACAAACCGATGTACTGATCGTCGGCGGTGGCCTGATGGGCGCGGCCTCGGCATTTTTCCTGCGTCAGCGTGGGCGCTCGGTGGTGCTTCTGGAGCGGGACATGGTCGGCCAGTACGCCAGCGGGGTGAATTTCGGCAACGTGCGCCGCCAAGGTCGTTTCCTCGGCCAACTGGAATTGGCCACCCGCTCCTTCGCGTTGTGGAAGCGCCTGCCACAGTTGATCGACGACGATCTGGAGTTCGTCGCCAGCGGTCATATGCGTGTGTGCTACCGCGAGGACGAGATCGCCGAGCTGCAGGCCTATGCGGCTGCCCCTGAAGCGCGGGAACTGGATCTGAAAGTCTATCGCGGTCGGGAGCTGCATGAGCGCTTCCCGTTCCTCGGCCCGGAGGTCAAGGGCGGCTCTTATGCGCCGCACGATGGCCACGCCAACCCGCGCCTCGCCGCACCGGCCTTTGCCCGCGCCGCGCGGCGAGCAGGAGCGCGCATCGAGGAACGTACCGAGGTGACGCATGTACAGAAGGTTGGCGGGCAGTTCCTGGTGGAGACTGCCGATGGCCGCCGATACCGCGCCGAGCAACTGCTGATCACAGCCGGCGCCTGGGGCGAGAAGCTTTCCGCGCAATTCGGCGAGCCGGTGCCGCTGCTCGCCAAGGGGCCGCAGTTGTCGGTCACCGAACCGGTGCCCTACGCGCTGAAAACGGTGATTGGCGTGTACACCAAGCACCCCGAGGAAGTGTTGTATTTCCGCCAGATCCCTCGCGGCAATATCATCATTGGCGGCTGTCACCATACCCAGCCGGATATGCTCAACCGCCGCGCCCACTTCGATCCGCAGAGCGTTCTCAAGCAGTTGCAGCAGATGCGCCGGCTCGTGCCGCAGATGACCCACCTGAACATCATCCGTACCTGGAGCGGTATCGAGGGCTACGTCGCGGACTCCCTGCCGGTGATGGGCCCCAGCGGCCAGGTCGACGGGCTCTATTACGCCTTCGGCTTCAGCGGTCACGGCTTTCAGCTCGGCCCTGGTGTCGGCGATGTGATGGCCGAGCTGATCAGTACCGGCAGCACCAGTACCCTTATCACTCCCTTCCACGTCAGTCGCTTCGCCAGTACGGCCGAGCCGAGGAGCAAAGCATCATGAGAGAACGGGTACTGCAAATTCTCAAGCGACTGATCGCCTTCGAGACCGTTTCCTCGGAATCGAACCTGGCGCTGATCGACTACGTCCGCGATCTGCTGGCGAGCAAGGGCATCGAGTCGTTGATCGTCAAGGACGAGAGCGGACGCAAGGCCAACCTGTTCGCCAGCACCGGCCCGCACGACCAGCCCGGCATTCTGCTGTCCGGGCACACCGACGTGGTGCCTGCCGCCGGCCAGGCCTGGAGCGTACCCGCGTTCCAGGCGACGCTGAAGGATGAGCGGATATACGGCCGTGGCAGCTGCGACATGAAGGGCTTTATTGCCCTGGCGATCGACGCCATGCTCGAGGCCGCTGATTGCTCGTTGAGCCGTCCGTTGCAACTGGCCCTGTCCCATGACGAGGAAATCGGCTGCGTTGGCGTGCGCCGCCTGCTCGATGTGCTGCACCTGGCGCCGTTGCGACCGATGCTGTGCATCGTCGGCGAGCCGACCAATATGCAGTTCGTTCTCGGGCACAAGGGTAAGGGTTCCTACCGCGCTTTGTGCCGGGGGCAGGAAGCCCATTCATCCCTGGCCCCGCGGTCGGTCAATGCCATTCATGTGGCTTGCGACTTCATTGCCACGCTGCGCGAGGGCCAACGGCGCCTGCAACAGCACGGCGCGCACGACCCGGATTACGACGTACCCTACAGCACCGTGCACGTTGGGCAGATTGTGGGCGGCAAGGCCCTGAATATCGTGCCGAACCTCTGCACCCTGGATTTTGAGGTACGCAATCTGCCGGCCGACAACCTCGATCAGTTCCTCGAGCAGATGCGCGAACAGGCCGAGCAGATCGTTCGCGAGGCCAAGCGCTTGTCCGGCGCAGCCGATATCGAAATCCAGACGCTGAACGTCTATCCCGGCCTGGACACCCATCCCAGCGTGGAAGCCGTGCGCCTGTTGAAGAATTTCGCACCCGCGGATACCGGCAACGCAAAAGTTTCCTTCGGTACCGAGGGCGGCTTGTTCAGCCAGCGTCTGGATGTACCGGTGGTGGTCTGCGGGCCAGGCTCCATCGAACAGGCACACAAGCCCGATGAATTCGTCGCGCTGAGCCAGATGCAGGCAGGGGAGCGTTTTCTCGACGGGCTGCTGGGCTCGTTGAAGCTGTAACGTCAGCGTTTCTCGTGGCCCTGGCGAATTCGGTAGGGCCCTTTCGCGTGCTTACCGTTCACCCGATCCCTTTGATGGTCAGTCGAATGCTCGCTTGAGCAAAGCGCGCGTGCGCCCGTCTGGGTCGACGCCTTAACCGAGTAACCCCAAAAAAACGGGACTCTGCGAGTCCCCGACAACATGCCGGGAGTCCGTCCATGAAAGCCCTTGAACGTCTTTCCTTCCCCACCAAGTTCGTCTTGCTGGGTCTGCTGGTCATCACCCTGATTGCCGTGCCGAGCACCCTGTACGTGCTTGGTGCGCTGCAAACGGGTCGTCAGGCCGACCGGGAAGTGCAGGGGCTCGCGCCGGTGCAGGCGCTGTTGCGTTTGGTCGCGTTGACCCAGCAACATCGCGATCTGGCCGCCGTCGTGCTCGGCGGCATCGATGCTCTGCAACAGAATCGTCAGGTCAAGCAAGCCGAGCTGCAACGCGCCTTCGACGCGTGCGAGCAGGCGTTGCAGGCGGCCGAGGTCAAACCGGAGATTTTGACCGAGTGGCATCAGGTGCGAGAGCAATGGCAGGCACTGTCCGAGCAGGTCGATCAAGGCACCATCAAAGCCAGGCAGAGCCTGCAACTGCACTCGCAACTGATCGCCTCAATCTTGTTGATCGAGGATGCGTTGCTCGATCATTTCGAACTGGCGCTGGATCCGATGCTGGAAACCTACTCGTTGATGTACGCCGCGCTGATCGAGTTACCGCAAACCGCCGAGCTGTTCGGTCAGTTACGCGGTTTTGGTGGCCTGTACCTGGCGCAGGGGCGAATCATGCCCGAACAACAAGGTGCCGTGATGGGGCTGACCGCCCAGGCTTTGGCCAGCCTCGAGAGGATGAGCCGGGCCTTCACCAAGGCTGCAGGCACCGATCCGGCGCTCGCGGCGATACTGCAAACACCACTGGCGGCGCTGCGCCCGCTGATCGAACAGGCTTTGGCATTGACTGATCAGAAACTGGTCGCGGCCATCGAAATGGATCTTTCCGCCGATGGCGGCTACGGCGTGAAGTTGAGTTATCCGGTCGCCGATTACCTGGCCGCGCTTGATCGGCCGATCGACGCGTTGCAGGCACTTGAAGACAGCGCCTTGACGCACCTCGGTGAGGCGCTGACGGCGCGGCGCGACAGCTATCGGCATGACACCCTCTGGATGTCCATTGGTTTGCTGGCGCTGCTGTTGGTTGGCGGCACCTTGGCCGTTTTGATCGTACTGCGCCTGCTCGAACAGCTGGCTATCGCTATGGCGGCAGCCGAACGGATCGCCAAGGGCGACCTGACGCAGACGCTCGATATCCGTGGTATGGATGAAGCGGCACGGCTGCTGCAGGCATTGCAGTGTATGCAAACGGATTTGCGAGGTACCGTCACTCAGGTGGTGAGTTGCGCCGAACAACTGGGTTCGACTTCCGAGGCGTTGAGCGCCGTGACCGAAGACGCCAGCCAGGGACTGCAACGGCAGAGCGAGGAGCTCGACCAAGCCGTGACAGCCGTGACCGAATTGACCTGCGCCATCGAAGAGGTGGCACGCAATGCTGCCTCGGCCTCGCAGGTGTCTCACGCTGCCGATCAACGTGCTCGACAGGGCGAGGACAGCGTCACCCGGACCGTCGGCGCAATCGAGTCGCTGACCGGCGATATGGCACATACCGCTGATGCGTTGCAGAACCTGGCGGGCCAGATAGGTGATATCGGCTCGGTGCTGGATGTGATTCGTGGCATCGCCGAGCAAACCAATCTGCTGGCGTTGAATGCCGCGATCGAGGCGGCCCGGGCGGGAGAAAGCGGCCGCGGCTTCGCGGTGGTGGCCGATGAAGTGCGGGCCCTGGCTCAACGGACCCAGGCCTCTACCCGAGAAATCGAAACCATCATCGGCTCGGTACAGCAAGGCAGCCGCAGTGCCCTCAGCGCCATGCACAGCAGCCATGAGAAAACCCGCGCCACCCTGGGCCTCGCGCGCGCAGCGGGCACTGCACTCAATGCCATCGTCGAGGCTATCGGCCAGATCAACGAACGCAATTCGAGTATTGCCAGCGCTACCGAGGAGCAATCCCACGTTGCCCGTGAGGTCGATAGCAATCTTTTGAATATCCGCGATGTTTGCGCACGAACCTCGGCAGGCGCCAGGCAGACCCAGGTTTCCAGCCAGGAACTCGCCAGCCTGGCCTGCGAGTTGAGTGGCCGGGTCAGACACTTCAACGTCTGACCCGGGATCGAGGTCGCCCCTGCGGTAGGGCCTGCTGTCATCGGCTGATAATCAGCAGCCAACGCTGCTGATGTGATGCTTTCAGCATCCTGGCCTGTGGCGTCTGAATAAACTGAAGGCTGTCTCGGAACAGGACTCGATCATGCTCAAGAATCGTTTGCAAGACCCCAGCCTGCTGGTAGAACTCGCGTACATCAACGGCCAGTGGGTGGGCGCCGATGACGCCGCCACCCTGGATATCATTGACCCCGCCACGGGCGAGTGCCTGGCCCGGGTTCCGGCCATGCAAGGCGCGCAAACCCGTCTCGCCATCGAAGCTGCCGATCGCGCCTGGCCGGCCTGGCGGGCGCGGCCCGCCGCGGAGCGCGCGGCGCTGCTGGAGCGCTGGTATCAAGCCATGCTCGATAATCTCGATGACCTGGCGTTGATCATGACTTGCGAGCAAGGCAAGCCGCTCAACGAAGCCAAGGGCGAGATCCGTTATGGCGCCAGCTTCGTCAAATGGTTTGCCGAGGAAGCACGGCGGGTTTACGGCGAGACCATACCTGCCCCCAGCGGTGACCGTCGCCTGCTCACCCTGAAGCAACCGGTCGGCGTCTGCGCTGCTATCACCCCGTGGAACTTCCCCAACGCGATGATCACCCGCAAATGCGCGCCGGCCCTGGCGGCCGGCTGTCCGGTGATCGTCAAACCTTCGGACCTGACACCGCTTTCAGCCCTGGCGCTGGCGGTGCTGGCCGAGCGGGTCGGGATCCCGGCCGGGGTGTTCAACGTCGTGACTGGCCTGCCCAAGGGCATTGGCGAGGAACTGACCAGCAACCCGACGGTACGCAAGATATCCTTCACCGGCTCGACTGCCGTGGGGAGTTTGCTGATGCGTCAGAGTGCCGAGCAGATCAAGCGCCTGAGCCTGGAGCTGGGCGGCAACGCCCCCTTCGTCGTGTTCGACGATGCGGATCTGGAGCAGGCGGTGACCGGCATCATGCAAAGCAAGTTCCGCAACGCCGGGCAGACTTGCGTCTGCGCCAACCGGATCCTGGTTCAGGACGCAATCTACGAGCGTTTTGCCCAGCGCCTGGTGGAGGAGGTGGGCAAGCTCAAGGTCGGCAATGGCCTGGAGGCTGACGTGACCATCGGCCCGTTGATCAATGCGGCGGCGGTCAGCAAGGTCGCCCGGCATATCGACGATGCCCTGGGCAAGGGCGCTCGTCTGCTCTGTGGCGGCATCCCCTCGGGGGACGACCAGTTCGTCCAGCCGACGGTGCTTGCCGACGCTCATGCCGGAATGTTGCTGGCTAACGAAGAAACCTTCGGTCCGGTCGCACCGCTGATGCGCTTTCGCACCGAAGAAGAGGCGCTGGCCTTGGCCAATGCCACGCCCTATGGTCTGGGTGCCTATTTCTTCACCCAGGACCTGCGTCGTTCGTGGCGCTTCGGCGAGGCGCTGGAATTCGGCATGATCGGCCTCAATACCGGGCTTATTTCCATGGAAGTGGCCCCCTTTGGTGGCGTCAAGCAGTCCGGTCTGGGTCGTGAGGGTTCCAAGTACGGTCTCGACGAGTACCTGGAAGTCAAAGCCTTCCATATCGGTGGGCTGTAAGGCGACGGTTGTTGGTACAGGCTTGATTGACGCGAATCCGCGAAGGTAACGACATGAGCAAGACATTCAAAATCGCCGCGATCGCCGGCGATGGCATTGGCAAGGAAGTACTGCCCGAGGGGTTGCGGGTATTGGAGCAGGCTGCACGCAAGTGGGATCTGGATTTGAGCATCGAAGTGCTCGACTGGGCCCACTGCGATTACTACTTGGAACACGGGCAAATGATGCCCAGCGACTGGTTCGAACAGCTGAAAGGCTTCGATGCCATCTACTTCGGTGCGGTGGGCTGGCCGGACAAGGTGCCGGATCATATTTCCCTGTGGGGCTCGCTGCTCAAGTTCCGTCGCGACTTCGACCAGTACGTGAACATCCGCCCGGTGCGCCTGTTTCCTGGCGTGCCGTGTCCGTTGGCCGGTCGCGAGCCTGGTGATATCGATTTCGTGGTGATCCGCGAAAACACCGAGGGCGAATATTCCTCGGTGGGCGGCAAGATGTTCGAAGGCAGTGAACATGAGTTCGTGCTGCAAGAGTCGGTATTCACCCGTCGTGGCGTGGACCGGATTCTCAAGTTCGCCTTCGACCTGGCCCAGACCCGGCCGCGTAAGCATTTGACCGCGGCGACCAAGTCCAATGGCATTTCCATCAGCATGCCCTACTGGGACGAGCGCACTGCACTGATGGCCGAGCAATACCCGGACGTCAGTTGGGACAAGCAACACATCGACATTCTCTGTGCGCGCTTCGTGCTACAGCCGGATCGTTTCGATGTGGTAGTGGCCTCCAACCTGTTCGGCGACATTCTTTCCGATCTGGGCCCAGCCTGTGCCGGCACCATCGGCATCGCCCCTTCGGCCAACATCGATCCGGAGCGTCGGTTCCCTTCGTTGTTCGAGCCGGTGCACGGCTCGGCCCCGGACATCTACGGCCGCAACATCGCCAATCCGATCGCGATGATCTGGTCCGGCGCGCTGATGCTGGATTTCCTCGGCGATGGTGATGAGCGCTACCGCGCCGCCCATGATGGGATTCTCAAAGCCATCGAGCAGGTTATCGCCGGGGGACTGGTCACCCCTGACCTGGGCGGACAAGGTTCGACCCAGGATGTCGGCAAGGCGATTGTCGAGGCCCTCTGAACCGGGTTGTAAAAAATCACGCTTCACTCTTTTGCCCGCTCACACTGCGGGCTTTTTTTATCCAGGAGGCTGCCATGCTTAGACTGTCGACGTTGCTCTTGGCTTGCACCCTGCATGTCACGAGTTGGGCAGACGCGCCGATAGAAGTGGTCATTCTTTGCGACGCCGCTTACCCACCCTACAGCTATGCCGAGGGCGACGAGGCCAGGGGGATCTATACCGATATTCTGCGCGTCGCCTTTACGCGTATGCCGGACTATCGGGTGCATATTCGCCTCGTACCCTGGGCTCGAGGCCTGCGGGAGTTGTCCCGAGGTCGGGCCTTGGCCATCTATCCACCCTATCGCCGGCCCGATGAGCGGCCATGGATGGATTACTCACGCCCCATTCTGCGGGAGACGCTGGTCGTTTTTGTGCGCGCCGAAGTGGCCCGGACGCTCGAGCCAGAACATTTTCCGCAAGCTTATGGTGGCTTGCGCATCGGACAGAACAGGGGGTTCATCAACATTGTCGATCAGGACTATCAGGTCATGTTGGCCAAGGGAGAGCTGCGACAGATCTATTCCAAGGACAACCGCACCAACCTGGCGATGCTCTATCGCGGGCGATTGGACGCCTATATCAATGACCGCCGCGCCGTTCTCTGGGAGTTGGAGCAGATGCGGCGCGACGGCGTCTTCGAGAAGAGCGCCCTTAACTGGGTAGTCGAAGGGCCTTGGCTTTCAGGTGAGGAGGGGTACCTGGGTTATACCCGCGTCAATACGTCAACCTATCCTTACAAGGATGACTTCAAGAAACGCCTCGACGCGGTCCTGCTCGATCTTGAACGGGAGGGTGTCATCTATCGCATCGTGAGGAATTACGATGCGCTCTATCCGTTTGACCTGCAGGCTGCGGGCATTCAGAGCTCCGGCCAGTAAGTCAGGGCTAGTAGCCCTGTTTCCGGTCAACCTGGCCAAGCATGGGATCGCCACGCTGATGTCGGCGGATATTCTCCAGCAGCACGTCAAAGGCGCTTTCCGGCTGGGTCATCGCGGCGATATGCGGGGTCAGCAAGATCTGCGGGTGCCGCCAGAATGGATGCTCGGGCCGCGCCGGTTCTTCCCGTAGCACATCAAGCACCGCAGCGCTGAGTTGACCGCTGGCCAGGGCTTGCAGCAGATCCTCTTCCACCAGGTGCCCACCTCGGCCCATATTGACCAGTGCGGCCCCCTTGGGCAGGTGCTGGAACAGTTGACGGTCGAGAATTCCTTCAGTCTGTTCGGTCAGTGGCAGGACGCAGAGCAGGATGTCGCACTGACCCAGGAACGCCGGCAATTGTTCGTCGCCGGCAAAACAGTCGACCCCGGCTATGCAACGCCGTCTGCGTGCCCAACCCGACAAGGCGAAGCCATAGGGTCGCAAAGTGGCGAGTATCTGCTGGGCTTGCAAGCCAAGGCCCATGACCCCGACCCGGCGTTTCGACGCGGGTAGCAGTCGGTGCGCTTGCCAGTGCTTGTCGGCCTGTTGCTGGCGATAGCGCAACATGTCCCTGTGCAGGCTGAGCACGGCGAAACTGGCGTATTCGCACATGCCCTGAGTAATGCCCGGGTCAAGCAAGCGCACCACCGGCAAATTCGCCGGCAAGCGGTCAAGGTCGAGCTGATCGACGCCGGCCGACAAGGCGAACAGCACTTGCAGGTTTGGCAGCAGTGTTTCGAGATCGTCCGGCGCCTGCCAGGCCGCCAGGTAGCGAATAGCCTGCGGGTCGCCGAGGTTTGGCCAGGCGCGCCATTGGATATCCGGGGCTCGTTCAGCGAACAGCGCCTTCCACTGTTCGCCGCGCACCGGGTCGGCTTTATAAAGCAGGGTCATGGGCTTTTCCTCTCATGAGCGAAGAAATGGAGCATGCCCGAACGGCGGAGCAGAATCTGTCGAAAAGCCTGGTTTGAAAAGGGCTGTGGCGTTGTATCGCGGCGCAATCCGGCAGATTCCAAGAGCCATCAACGGCTGACGGATTCTGCCGTTTTACGGGGTGAAAACAGTCGATCCGGATTTCTCAGCGGCCAAGTTCGGCTTAGAGCGTTGCGTCAAACGCTTAACCTAGGGTACATCGCAGCCGCCTCCTGGTTGCCTGGCTCACTATGGGAGATGCCATGAACAGCAAATGCGAAGAAACCCCTTATCTGCTCCAGCAGCGTGATCAGTTCGTGCCGCGTGGTCTGGTCACTGCTCACCCGCTGGTCATTGACCGGGCCCAGGGGGCCGAGGTGTGGGACGTGGAGGGTAAGCGTTACCTGGACTTCGTCGGTGGCATCGGCGTGATGAACATCGGCCACAATCATCCGAAGGTGCTGGCGGCGGTTCAGGCACAGATGCAGAAGGTCACCCATGCCTGTTTCCAAGTGGTGGCGTACCAGCCTTACCTCGACCTGGTGCAGCGTCTGTGTCAGCTGGTCGGTGGCTCCAGTGGCATTGCGCACAAGGCAGCGCTGTTCACCTCGGGTGCGGAAGCCGTGGAAAACGCCGTGAAGATTGCCCGCGCCCATACCAAGCGCCCGGCGGTCATTTCCTTCCGTGGCGGTTTCCATGGCCGGACGTTGCTCGGCACCACCCTGACCGGCATGAGCCAGCCCTACAAGCAGAACTTCGGCATGGCGCCCGAGGTTTTCCATACACCTTATCCGAATGCTTATCGCGGATTCACCAGCGAAATGGCGTTGCAAGCGCTGAATGAGCTGTTTGCCACTCAGGTCTCGCCGGAGCGCGTCGCTGCGATCATCATTGAACCGGTCCAGGGCGACGGTGGCTTCCTGAGCGCGCCGGTCGAATTTCTCCAGGCCCTGCGGGCGCTGACCGAACAGCACGGCATCGTATTGATTGCCGATGAAGTACAGACTGGCTTCGGCCGCACCGGCACCTGGTTCGGTTTTCAGCACGCCGGGATTCAGCCGGACCTGGTCACCGTAGCCAAGAGCCTGGCCGCCGGCATGCCGATCTCGGGTGTGGTGGGTCGCGCAGAGATCATGGATGCACCAGCCCCAGGCGGCCTGGGCGGCACCTATGGCGGCAACGCGCTGGCTTGCGCTGCGGCGTTGGCGGTGATCGAAACCTACGAGCAGGAACAACTGCTGGCGCGCGGTGTGAAGTTGGGTGAGCGCTTGCGTCAGGGCCTGTTGCGCCTGCAGACGCGCTTTCCTCAAATTGGAGACGTACGCGGTACCGGCTTTATGTTGGCGATCGAACTGGTCAAGGACGATGCGGCCCGCAGCCCGGATCCAGAGCTGAACCAGCAAGTGATCGATGAGGCTCGCAAGGGCGGTCTGCTGGTGATCAAGTGTGGCGTGTACCGCAACGTGCTGCGTTTTCTCGCGCCTCTGGTCGCCGAAGAAGCACAGGTCGACGAAGCGTTGAATATCCTCGAAAAGGCGTTGTCCCGCGTTTCAAGCTGATGCCAGCTCTCGGTCGGCTATTGAAGCATTAGCCCGACCGAGCATCCTGGCGAGTCTTTATTTATGAAATGCCATCATGGGAGGCATTAAGGCCATGGAGCTGACTGACTACCGTGCACTGTTGATCGATTGCGATGAGGTCCTGTTCGATCGGGACTCTGGCACCTGGACGGCATTGCAACCACTGCTCGAGAGTTATCCGGATACACTGAGTAGAGAACAGGTGTTGGCTGAATATGATCAGGTGGTGCGCGGGCTTTATCCGCGCTTCTCCGAACTGGGGTTCAGTGGTCTGCTGTGTTTCGCACATCGCCAGTTAGCCGAGCGCCTGGGGCTCAAGGCCAGTTGGGAGGAGGGCATGACGTTCGCCCGTTCGGTACACGACTGGTCCCTGTACGAGGACGCACCTGGCGCGATGTTGTACCTGCGCAAATTTTACCGGCTGCTGATTTACGGAGACCGTGACAGTGCCGATCGGGAGGCATTCTGTGAACGTTTGGGAATCCCGTCGGAAGATTTCCTGTCGCTGTCCAGCAAGCCGCTGGAAGATCGAGACTGGCTATTGACCAACGACCTGGAACCTAAGGATATTCTGCTGGTGTGCGGTTCGTCTGCCGGTCTATCTTTGGCAGGTGGCGTGTGTCTGATTCAGCGTGGTTGCAGCGATCCTCGTTCATCGGGCCCTGCGGACTTTTATATCGACAGCATGGCGGATCTGGTGACACAGCATCAACAATCTCTCAGGCGTTGATACTCACAGAATGATTGCATAGAACAATCACGAGGTATGCGATGGAAGGTTTAGTCAAGCTTGACCGAATTGATATCAATATTTTGGTTGAGCTGCAAAAAGATGGCCGCATTACCAACGTCAGCCTCGCCGATGCAGTAGGCTTGTCGGCCAGCCCATGCCTGCAGCGAGTCAAGCGCCTCGAGGCGGCTGGGTATATTTCCGGGTACAGCGCGCACCTCAACCTGGCCAAGATCACTGAGTCGGTCACGGTGTTCACGGAGATCACGCTGCACGATCACAAACGCGAAGATTTCGCCAAGTTCGAGTCCAATATTCGTTTGGTCGATGAAGTGCTCGAATGCCATTTGATCAGTGGCGGTTACGATTACCTGGCACGCTTCATGACCCGCAGTATTCCGCATTATCAGGAAGTGATGGAGGGGTTGCTGGATAAGAACATCGGCATTGCCAAGTATTTCAGCTACATCGTTATCAAGTCGCCGGTGCTGAAGGATGGTGTTCCGTTGCGCAAACTGCTGCATCGCTGATACTCGGCGAAGTCCCGTTGAGTAGGGTATGGTCGCACTGAATAGCAGGCGCCTGCGTCTGCAACGAAAAAGCCCTTCCTGAGGAAGGGCTTTGCATGGCGTGGGTATATGGCTTATTCCTTGAGAAACGTCAGCAAATCCTGGTTCAGCCGGTCCTTGTGCGTATCGGTCAGGCCATGCGGCGCGCCAGGGTAGACGATCAGACGTGCACCCTTGATCAGCGCCGCCGAGGCCCGACCGGAAGCATCAATGGGAACAATCTGATCATCGTCTCCATGAACGACCAGCGTCGGCACATCGAATTTCTTCAGGTCGTCGCGAAAATCGGTCGCCGAGAACGCCGCGATCGACTCATAGGTGTTCTTGCTGCCCGCCTGCATGCCCTGCACCCAGAACGACTGGATCAGCCCTTGGGATGGCTTGGCACCCTCGCGGTTGAAACCGAAGAAAGGACCGGAGGCAATATCCAGGTACAGCTGTGAGCGGTTCTCCAGGGACGCCTTGCGCAGGCCGTCGAACACCTCGAGAGGCAAGCCGCCGGGGTTGGTTTGGGTCTTGAGCATCAGCGGTGGGACGGCGGAAACCAGCACGGCCTTCTTCACCCGGCCCGTACCATGGCGACCGATGTAGCGAGCTACTTCACCACCTCCGGTCGAGAACCCCACCAAAGTCACCTCTTTGAGGTCCAACGCTTCAATCACCGCCGCCAGATCGTCGGCGTAGTGATCCATATCGTTGCCTTCCCACGGCTGGCTGGAGCGGCCATGACCGCGACGGTCGTGGGCAACGACGCGATACCCCTTCGAGGCGAGGAACATCATCTGCGCTTCCCAGCTGTCGGCGTTCAGCGGCCAGCCGTGACTGAAGGTCACCACCTGGCCATCCCGTGGGCCCCAGTCCTTGTAGTACAGCTGCACGCCATCCCGAGTGGTGATGTAGCTGGCGGACTGGATCATGCTGCCGACGGCGGACATGCTCGCAGCGGTCTGGGCGGGGGAGGCAGCTTCGGCGCTGAGGGTGGCCAGTGCCAGCGTCGCGATGGCCATGGTGCGGTTGAGTGTGTTCATCGTCTCTCTCCATAGGGGTCGGTTTGACCTGTCGCGACCGCCGTCGATCGCGTTGGTGGGCAGATTAGAGAGAGAGACTGCTACCGAGAACCGCTGCGCTATCGATAGCTGCTATACGCATAACCGATGGTTGCGGCGCGCTTGGATGGACCCCCTACGCTGAAGCATTCAAGCGGGCTCCAGTTCCGCGCTGAGATAGACCTGGCGGCGCAGCCATTGATGGCCGGCGTCCTTGTTATTGCGCGGGTGCCAGGCCAGCACCAGGCGCAGCGCCGTCAGCTCGAGGGGTGGTTCGAACAGGTCCAACCGGTCGCGGTACTGGCAGAGGAAGCGCGAGGGCAGTGTGCACAGGGTATCGGTGGACGCAACGAGCAGCGGCGCCAGTGCATAGTTCTGAATGGAGAAGGCGACGTTGCGAACCTGATTGATCTCCACCAGTGCCTCGTCGACCACCCCGGCGAAACGCCCGCCTTCCGAGGACACGAGCACATGATCAAGGGCGCAAAAGGTCTCGAGATCAAGTGGTCCCGTGCCGCGAGGATGGCCCTTGCGCTGGGCGGTCAGGAAGCCATCCTCCCAAAGAGGTCGCTGCATGAGGTCGTCGCGAAGCGCGCCTGGCACGGTGATCAGAAGATCGATCTGGCCTTGCTCAAGACGCTCGAACACGTCGCGTGGGGGATGGATGAACGCCAGCTTTGCATGCTTTGCCTCATGCTTCAGACGGGCGCAGAGATCCGGCGCCAGAACGGCCGCCGGCGTTTCGAACAAGGCGATGACGAAGGTGCGGGTCGTGGTGGCCGGATCGAAACGTTCCGGTTGACTGACCAGGCGTTTGAGCCCTTCGAGCACTTGCAGCAACTCTTGCTCCAGTGCCTGCGCCCGGGGCGTGGGGACCACGCCACGACCGTTCGCCGCCGGGACGAACAACGGATCCGCCAGGATATCCCGCAGACGCGCCAGCCGTGCCGACAGAGCCGGTTGGCTGATGCCCAACTGGGCAGCGGCACGCGTGACATTGCGCTCTTGCAGCAGCGCCTTGAGTGCCAGCAGCAACGCTCCGTCGAAATCCGTGTAGTTCATCTTCATCTCCCGATCAGCGCCATCAGACAGGCTGCTGTGCGGGCATGAAATCAAACAAGGTGCCGGTTTGTATAGCGTTGCGCAGGTGGGAGCGAGCCTGCTCGCGAAAGCGGAGTGTCAGTCAGCGCCGGTGGGGAATGTGCCACCGCCTTCGCGAGCAAGCTCGCTCCCACCCTTGATCGGCGCCAGCCGCAGAATTTTCATTCACCGCAGATTCCCTGTGGGAGCGAGCTTGCTCGCGAAAGCGGAGTGTCAGTCAGCGCCGATGGGGAATGTGCCGCCGCCATCGCGAGCTGGCTCGCTCCCACCCTTGACTTCCTGTGGCCGCAAAATCTTCATTCACCGCAAATCCCCTGTGGGAGCGAGCTTGCTCGCGAAAGCGGAGTGTCAGTCAGCGCCGATGGGGAATGTGCCGCCGCCATCGCGAGCAGGCTCGCTCCCACCCTTGATCACCGCCAGCCGCAGAATCTTCATTCACCGCAGATCCCCTGTGGGTGCGAGCTTGCTCGCGAAAGCGGTGTGTCAGTCAGCAAAGATGTTGAATGTGCCGCCGCCATCGCGAGCAGGCTCGCTCCCACCCTTGATCGGCGCCAGCCGCAGAATCTTCATTCACCGCAGATCCCCTGTGGGAGCGAGCTTGCTCGCGAAAGCGGAGTGTCAGTCAGCGCCGATGGGGAATGTGCCGCCGCCATCGCGAGCAGGCTCGCTCCCACCCTTGATCACCGCCAGCCGCAGAATCTTCATTCACCGCAGATCCCCTGTGGGAGCGAGCCTGCTCGCGAAAGCGGAGTGTCAGTCAGCGCCGATGGGGAATGTGCCGCCGCCATCGCGAGCAAGCTCGCTCCCACCCTTGATCGGCGCCAGCCGCAGAATCTTCATTCACCGCAAATCCCCTGTGGGAGCGAGCTTGAACTGGCCTAATGATTTTGGACACTTCAATCGGGCGCTATGATGGCGCCCAAATCTGAGGTGTTTGGATAT